>JAHDBS010000480.1 GCA_020630225.1 Anaerolineales bacterium
GATTTAGATCAGATCACAATCCGCGTTTTCCGTGTCATCCCCGTCCCATAAATAAATACGCAGCGTCGGCAAATTCATTGAAGAGACATTCAAAGTTGTGGCCACAGGTGGAGTCAAAATAAGTGTAAGGCAAGTCAATTTCATCTAGATGCTGTTGAAACCGTGCGCCCATTGTACGCGTGGCGTTCATCTGACTGACGACCATAAACAGCGGTTGCGTCGTTTGCTGCGTGACAGCACTTGGTGACCAGTTTTCAAAATAGTCTTGTGAGGCAAACATCTTGTTTGAAATCACACGCCGACTGGTAGAAATGGTATCCCACTCGTGAAGTGCGCCGTCCCAAACAAGCACTTTGCCAAACACCTCTGGATTACGAAACCCATTCACTACCGCCCCAAAGCCACCCATCGAAAAGCCTTGCAAAATGCGCCCCAGCGGTTGCGCTTGGGTGCGATATGTTGCATCGATATGCGTTACTAAGGCCTCCGTCACCAAACGTGCGACCTGATGTTTGCCATCGTAGCTATCGGCCCACATTCGGTTACCTTCAACATCTGCCGGACATACCACTATCATCGGATCGATTTTGTTTTCAGTCACCGCAACGTCAAGCTGACTGCCAATAAACTGACACTCTAGCCTTGCTTGTCCTGGCGGCAGCATCGCGCCGTGTAAGTGGTACAGCACGCGAAAGCGCTGCTGCTCTGAAGCGTTGTATCCAGCGGGGAGATACAAGAAATAAGGCAACTCGTCAAACGTTTCATCCTGCAACAGATGCTCTTGAATGGTGCCTGTCACTTCCATTGGCGTTTGTCGGTATGGTTGCACAATCAATGCAAGCACTTCGCGCCGGAACACGTAACTCAACAGCACCCCTGCTACAACAACGACGCCTATCATGCCTAGTCTATTCATCGACACAATTTTACCCTTGCCTCTTTACATACATACATGTTAGTATAATTCCGATGAAGAAAACTGCTGCCGAAGCTGCCCAAACCAAACAAGACCTATTGCTGGCCGCGCTAAGCGTTTTTAGTCGTAAGGGTTACCATGCCACCCGATTGGCAGACATTTCTGCCGAAGCTGGCGTAACCCGAGGTGCGATCTATCATCATTTTGGCAATAAGGCGGGGTTGTATCGCGCGCTGATCGAAATGGCATCGTCAGCAGGTAGCGGCGTTGTGCAAGCAGCCATCGCGCAAGGTGGCCGCTTTATCGACATCTTAGAACGCATTTTGGTAATGAGCTTTGAGCTGTTGGAAGACAACCCGCAAATTCGGGACATTATGGCGCTCTATCTGTTCAATACTGAGCTGACAGATGAATTGCAAGACGTCCGCGAAAAGATCCGCGAAGAGTCTATTGTGACCGTGCAAGGCATTGCAGCCCAAATGCAAATGGGCATCGATATGGGCGAGTTACGACCAGACATTGCACCTGAGGTCTATGCTCGCGCGTTTCTCGGTTACCAAAACGGAATTATTGATCTTTGGCTCGGCAATCAAACCGCCTTTTCGATCAAAGACTCGGCACCCGCCCTAGCAGATGCATTTTTGCGCGGATTTGTGAAATAGGACGCGGATTTTGAGGATGACACAGATAGACAATTGATCAAATCGGCATATGCGCTGATGTCAACGCTGCAAATTTCTATACAGACCGTCGAGGTCTATATTTTTTATCAAATTTACATACATACAGGTACGTATCAGTCATAAGGAGACAAACTCATGACACTCAAACCAATCTCACTTTTCAACGCAATTCTTTGGTTCGCTGGCTTTGCGCTGCTTTTTTTGCTTGGTATTCATGTTGTGCTACCTGCTTTGGACGCCACGTCACTCACCAACTTTGAAGCATTTGCAGTGGTCACGACGGTTCCACTAGCCATCATGCTTGCACTGGCAATTGCGCTCTATGTACACGATGGTCACCACCCAACGCTGGCAGCCTTCAGAGCGCGCTATCGGCTACAGCGCATCACTTGGCGCGATCTTGGTTGGACGCTGGTGATCTTGATTGTTGGCGCACTTGGGTATGGCGCAATTGCGCAGCTCGTCAATACGCCACTCATTGAAAGCGGACTGATCCCACTGCCTAGTGATATTCCACCGCTCATTAATCCGCTTGTCCCCATGACGCCAGAGATCATGGAAGCGAGCATTGAAGGTCCACTGGCTGGGAACTGGGGCATTATCGTGCTGTATGCCCTGATGCTGTTCTTCAACATTGCAGGAGAAGAATTATTCTGGCGGGGCTATTTACTCCCGCGCCAAGAAGCGCAGCATGGTCGCTTTGCATGGGTTTGGCACGGGGTACTCTGGGCGTTTTTCCACCTCTTCAAATGGTGGGATGTATTGCCTCTCATCCCAATCTGTCTGAGCATTGCATACGTCTCACAACGCACGAAGAGCACTTGGCCCGCAATTATTGCGCACAGTATTTTCAATGGGATGGGGTTGGTTGGGATGATTGTGTGGGTGTTGGGCTAAATGCTAATCGGCTAATAGCTAATGTGTTAAAGTTCAACACAATCACAAAACACATTAGCCTTTAGCTTTTAGACCTTAGCCATGCATTTCTCCAACCTCATTACCGCAGTTGATGCCCACGCCGCTGGCGAGCCGGGACGCGTGATTACGGGCGGCGTTTTAGACGTCCCCGGCAACACGATGTTCGAAAAAATGAAGTATTTCGAGCAGCACATGGATCATATTCGCTTGCGGATGTTGCGTGAGCCGCGCGGCTATCCGGTGCTGTGCTGCAACATCATCATGCCACCGTGCCACCCTGAGGCCGATGCGGGCTTCATCATTATGGAGCAAACGGAATATCCGGCGATGTCTGGGAGCAATACGATTTGTGTCGCAACCGTGCTTTTAGAAACAGGCATGATCCCGATGGTAGAGCCAGTGACAGAATTCACACTGGAAGCGCCGGCGGGACTGATCAAGATCAAAGCGGATTGTCAGAATGGCAAGGTCACCAATGTGACCTTTGAAAACGTCCCCGCCTTTGCCATGCACTTGGATGCCATTATTGATGTGCCACATTTGGGCAAAGTCGAAGTCGATATTGCGTGGGGCGGCATGTTCTACGTCATTGCCGATGCAGCCAAGCTGGGCATTGAACTGACCGCCGAAAATGGCGGCGAGCTCGCCAAGGTTAGCGAAATGATCCGCGTAGCGACGGTTGAACAAATGCAGGTGCAGCATCCGTTAGAACCACAGTTACTCGGACCATCGATTTCGCAAATTTCAGGTATACCCACCCACCCTGACGCGCATCGTAAAAATGCAGTGACGGTTGCCACTGGTATTTTGGATTGG
>JAHDBS010000037.1:0-18366 GCA_020630225.1 Anaerolineales bacterium
ATATGCTATGGCCTTCGGCAATTTTGCCGCTGGCATTAGCTCGCTCGTCATCGCAGGCATCAGCACAGAAATGGCTCTTGACCTACAAGTCTCGCAGGGGCAAATAGGCATGCTGGTGACCATCTTTTCGCTGGCCTACGCCCTCGGATCCCCTCTCATTGCGGCATTTACCGGCAATGTCAATCGGCGACGGCTGTTGATTGTTGGTCAAATTCTGGTCTTAGTTGGCAATGCGCTAGTTGCCATCGCGCCGACGTATGAACTCACATTTCTAGCCCGAATTATTTCGGCATTGGGGTCGGCAACCTTTGTCCCACTGGCGCTGCTGATGGCGATCTCAATGGTTAGTCCTGAAAAACAAGGACAAGCGTCCGCAATTGTCTTGGGCGGATTTGCACTGTCTACCGCACTCGGCGTGCCAATTGGCGCGTATATTGGCATCACGCTTGGCTGGCGTGCCAGTTTCATCACCGTCTGCGTGCTGTCCAGCATCGCGATGCTCTGTATTCTGCGCTGGGTCGATGCAGATGTGCAAACACCTGTCGCGAATTTACGCACCTTTGGCAAAGTGCTAAAAAACAAGCTCTTGGCACTCCTGCTGTCGATCAGCATAATCCATGTTGCCGCCGCGATGGTGGTCTATGCATTTGTAGGGGCCTGGTTGCGTGAAATCACAACCTTGGACGCCAGCGGAATCACAGTATTGCTAATCCTAAGTGGGGTTGGTGCAATTGTCGGCACAGTCTTCGCTGGCCGCAGCACAGATCGCTACGGCGCACGCATCACCCAATTAGTGATGTTAGTCGCATTTGTCTTCACAATTTTGGCGCTCCCGCTGACAGAGACGAGCTTGCTGCTGGGCGGCGTTATCATTCTCATTTGGGGTGGAATGGGGCAAGGCTTCATGCCCCCGCACGCCATTCGGATTACAAATGCAAATCCAGACTTAGCCAGCGCTAGCCTGAGTTTGAATTCATCTTGTCTAAATTTGGGGATCTCGCTCGGCGCACTAATCGCGAGTTTGTTTATTGATCAGACAGGCGTGCGGTCGCTGCCGTATATTTCGGCAGCCGTGGCGCTGGTGCCACTGGGGTTGTTTGCCCTGACGTGGAGAATGGAGAATCCGTAGTGACATGGCACGCCATGTCAGATGCACATCAAGCTAAGGACTGTGATTCATTCCTAACCTAAGAATTCGTCATCCTGAGCGCGAACGAGGCAAACTTAGGTATAAATTTTGATGATGCGCGAAGGATCAGGCTTCGTGTTTCAAGAGATTCAGCCATGAAAACACAGTGTCTGATCCCTCACGCGCAATGGTTTAAGCTAATTCATCCCTGCACTAATGCGTTGCTAAGGACACAGCGCTACATCACACATAGCTCAGATGGTTCGCACGCCATCGTAGCGGCAACCAAAGGATAATTCGTTCGTGCTCTCCATGACACTACGGAGATGTGGATAATGTCCTTGTAGCTTTCAACCAACACTGCTGGTCGGTCACTCAGGATGACGAAGCATAATTTTCAGCCAGCAAAATTGCTTAGCTTGCTGCCTATCTGACATGGCGCGCCATGTCACTACGCATAAATTCTTAGGTCCCGTTGACCGCGCCACCATCAACGCGCAACGTCGTACCATTGATAAAAGACGCTTCATCAGACGCCAAAAACGCATAGGCGTTGGCAATATCACTTGGTTTCCCAGCCCGCTTGAGGGGCACGTGGCTCAAAATCGTTTTGTAAATTTGTTCTGGAATTTTGGCGGTCATTGCCGTTTCGGTGAAGCCTGGCAAGACGGCGTTGGCACGAATGCCGTAGCGTCCAAGCTCACGCGACCACACTTGGGTCATCGCAATCACGCCGGCTTTTGTGGCTGCATAATTGGTTTGCCCAAAGTTACCATCTTGCGCCACGACAGAAGACGCGCTCAAAATCACGCCGCTTTGTTGCTTGATCATATGCGGCACAACGACTTGAGTACAGTGAAAAACGCCTTTCAGATTGACATCCATTACGCTGTCAAAGTGTTTTTCTGACATCCCACCAATGACTTCGCCGTCTTTGACCTTAATCAGCTGTGCATCACGCGTAATCCCAGCATTATTGACGAGCACATCAATGCGGCCTTCAGCAGCAATTACGCTCTCAACCCACTCCTCCACGCTATAACGATCAATCACGTTGACGGCTGCGCTGTGCGCCCGTTCGCCCAATTCGCTGACGTCATAGTCATTCAGGTCACACCCGTAGACAATCGCACCTTCGGCTACAAATTTCTCAACAGTCGCCCAGCCAATGCCATTGGCGGCACCGGTGACGAGACATACTTTATCTTTTAGTCGCATAGTTCTCCCCTACATTTTCAACACAATTTTGCCAAACTGCTTGCCAGCATCCATATGAGCGTACGCCTCAGCATGGTCTGCTAGTGCATACACTGAATCAACAACTGGATGAAGCTTGTGTTCATTAACAAAGTCCACCATCGCTTCGAACTCAGTGTCGCTGCCCATAGTGGTGCCATAAATTTCTATTTCTTTCCAGAATAGTAGTGACGGCTCCACTTTTGCGGTGCCACGCGTGCCGCCATACGTCGCAATGCGCGCATGTGGACTGCACAGCTTCAATAATTCATTGAACCCGTCACCACCAGCGCTATCGATCACAATATCTACTGTGCCAAATTGCTTCGCAAAACTCTTGCTCCACTTTGGCTCGGTATAAAGTGCACCGCCCTTAGCGCCTAACGCAATAGCCTGATCGATTTTTTCCTGCTTGCTAGACGTGACATACACATCTGCCCCAGCGGCAATGGCAAATTGGCAGGCAAAGAGCGCCACGCCACCACCAACACCATTGATCAAGACTTTATCACCAGCTTGACAGCGGGCCTTAGAAAACAACGCCCGGTAGGCAGTCACGCCAGCAAGCGGAAGTGCAGCAGCTTCTTCCATTGAAAGATGCGCAGGCTTGTCCACCAAACGGTCAGGATTTATAGCAATGTACTCTGCAAACGTACCGTTCGTTGGCATCCCTAGAATGGTGTAGCTGGCATTACGCTTGAGGGTATCAGTGCCCCAATCGACATTAGGATTGATGATGACATCGCGGCCATCAACTGTTCCTGCCCCACATGAGCCGGGCGTGACATCGGGACGTAGACCTGGGTACAAGCCTTTTGTAATCCACACGTCACGGTGGTTCAAAGCACCGGCCTTAATTTTGACCAGTACTTCTCCAGTCGCTGGCGTTGGAGTATCAACATCTAAGTATTCAAGTGGCGCATGGGCTTCTTTGAAAATAAGAGCTTTCATATTTTTTTAGTTACGTTCAATATTTATGACTAGTCAGCAGTTATGCTGAAGCAAAGGTTTCAATTATTTGGTGATCAAGAAAGTGCGTGGCGACCAAACTACGCATCATAAATTTTAGGTCGATTGCGAAATTATGACAGACACAAGCTGGTCAAGCTAAGAACTATTCGGCCAATGTCATCCATGCCTAATCAAGGGAGCGCGTGGCTCCAAAGCGCTGGTGCGCCAACAAACGCTAAGTCGTGCTATCTACTGAAAACTCCCAGCCACTGCCTTCCTGATGTGGAACGCCTAGCTGCGTCAGCAACGCCTTGATTTGCGTGCGATGCTCCACGCCATGATGGATCGCCTGTACCAACACGGTCCAACTGTAGAAATGGAACGTCTCTTCACCAGCGCGTTCACGCTTGCGCGGGGCACTTAGTTCGGCAGTCTTTGCGACTTCTACTAACTTTGCGCCGGTTACCTCCGCCATCTCAACAAGTTCAGGCAATGTCATCGCTTCCCACTGCGGACGGGTTTCAAACATCTCAGCGTCCATCGCAGTGGAGGCATAATAACTTTCTGAGCCAACAATATGTTCTGCCAAATTACGAATTTCGGTCAACAGCGCAGCTTGATTTGAATCAAGACTGGCCGCGTCAATTGCAGCACACGCCCCTAGAATGCGCACGTTCGCATAGCGGTTATATTCAAAAAGTTGAGTGGCTAAATCAATCTGAGGTTGCATAAGTATCTCCTGCTGCAAAGGTGTGCGGTGATCATACCGCGAACCGAGTAAAATAAGAGAAGTTGTTACAAATGCCCGCCTGAGTACTTCAACGGATCCTTTGTAGCGACGCTCACCACACACTATCTAATCAACACATACTACTTATGAAAGCCATTGTCTGCGACGCCTACGGACCACCGTCTACTCTTGTTTACCGTGATGTTGAGGATCCCACGCCGGGAGACCGACAAGTACTGATTGAAGTCGCAGCCTGTGGCGTCAACTTTCCTGACACCCTCATCATTCAAGGGTTATACCAATTCAAGCCCACCCCACCATTCTCACCCGGCAGCGATATTGCTGGCACCGTTTTAGCTGTTGGCAGCAAAGTCAGACATCTAAAAGCAGGCGATGAAGTTGTTGCTATGACAACTTACGGTGGCTTCGCAGAAAAAGCCGTTGTAGACGCAAACTTAGTCTTTCCAAAACCGCCGGGTATGTCCATGACCCATGCGGCCTCGTTTCTAATGGCCTATGGCACGTCCTACTACGCCCTAACCAAACGCGCTAATATCCAAGCTGGTGAAACTTTGTTGGTTTTAGGCGCAGCAGGTGGTGTCGGGCTAACCGCCATTCAAATTGCAAAGCAGCTTGGAGCAACCGTTATCGCCGCCGCCAGTAACGCTGAAAAACTTGCGATTTGCCAAGACCACGGCGCAGATATGGTCATCAACTACAGTGAAGAAGACCTCAAAGCCCGTGCCAAAGAGCTGACGAATGGCAAAGGTGTCGATGTTATTTACGACCCCGTGGGTGGAAGCTACGCTGAGCCAGCCTTACGCGCCATTGCTTGGGAAGGTCGCTACTTAGTGGTGGGGTTTGCTGCCGGGGAAATTCCTAAAATTCCGCTCAATCTTGCATTGCTCAAAGGCTGTCAAATTGTTGGCGTGTTTTGGGGCAGTTACGCCCAAAGACAACCACAAGACAACATGGCCGATGCCATGCAGCTTATTCAATGGTTCAATGAGGGCAAAATCACACCGCATATTCACGGTGAATATCCACTTGAGAATGCAGCGCAAGCACTGGAAGATATGCAAGCGCGCAAGGTAAAAGGCAAAGCAATTATTGTTGTAAATCGATAGTGCTGACCCAAGCACCGTCTCTCTTACCGTGCATCGACTTCATTATTAGAGCCAATGCCGTCTGCCCAGTTTGACACCTCTGTTACCTAAATGCTATAACAGGTTTCTAACAAGTAACGGCATATTTCTTGCTGCCTAACCTTCAACATCCATGGCACGCCTTTCATTTCGACGCAAATCTGATCCTAACGCCTCTTCGAACGATGAATTCGATGGCGTTGATATTCCCAATGCCTTAACTGCATTGTCGCAAGATCTGCAAAATGAAATTGACCTGCAGCACCTTTGTGCAACCTTGGCCACAGGCTTACAAAATCGTTTAGACGTTGAGCACGCCGCAGTCTTTGTCAAACGAGATAGTCTGTTTGAAGTGTTGGCTTACAAAGGTGACATTTGGGAACAGCCCCCCATTGTCGATGCAGACGATGACCTAATCACGTCAATCAAATCATCGGGATTTCCACTTCGGCCAGATACAGTGCAGCAGCTCAGCCCGGGTGGATTGTTTATGTCCAGCCGCGAAGCAAAACGCATTATTCCGCTGCAAGTCTCTGGACAACTGTTAGGGTTTGCCGCCATTGGGCGCAAGAAGCTGCCGCGGCGCTACACTGACGGTGAGTTACATGCGATGAGTGATTTTGGGGCGCAAACGGGCAAAATGCTCAAGCTCGCCATGTTGGCTCAGCAAAAGCAAACCTCAGAATTGCGACGCCAGATGGATGTGGTCGAACGCCGGATTGCCCGCGGGTTGCAGCAGCACTACTTGCCAACCGCAATGCCGCCCATCATCGATTGGGACTACACTGGCATTGCTGGAAACCCTGGCGGAGCGCCGACTGCGTTCTATGACTTTTTCCAATTAGATGCACACACCTTGCATATAGTTATTGGAACAGTCATGACCCCAGATTTCAACAATCTGGTCATTGCACCAGCTATTCGCGCCTTGGTTCGCGCCTTTGCACCATTAGGGTCTGTAGGTGGCGCCATTAGCCAAGTCGGCGCGGTGACGAACTCACTGTATCCAGAAAACGTTGAAATTTCTTTGATGTATGGGCGACTGTACTTAGCGTCAGGGGAGTTTGATTATGTCTCAGCAGGGCCACATAACCCGTTACTGTTCATCAATGGACATGACCAGGTTATTCCAGGGCCAACCAGTGGTGACGTGATTGGCCCCAAATTAGCGGTTTACAAAAGTTACAACCTTGTTCTCAAACAAGGTTACACGCTTGTCTTACACGTTGACAGTAGCACGCCAACAGACAAGTCAGAAGAATATGTGTCCAATCAAAGTCTAATTGAACACACCTTCCGCAGCAGCGACCACAAAACTGCGGGCACGCTAGCAACAGAAATTATGCGTAGTTTTGGCGGAGGCGAACAAGCCCCCTTCGATAACGACGTTGCGTTAGTTGTGCTGCGTCGCCTCTAAAAAATGGACTAGGCGGTTATCTGATCGCGGATGTACATGCCGACGCCTAATGCTAGCCCAATTGCCAAGCCATATACAAACGTCATCATGCGCCCGTTCGACACATAAATCAGACGGCGAAACTCTAAGGCAATTAGAAATGCCATTGCAAGGCCACCTGTAAACAAAGCCTCAATGACAAACTGTTTTGCTGCAGGCCTAGGCTTACGAAAGAACATCATGTAGATCAGATATCCAACCATGATGACAATCCCTAAAAAGATTGGTCCGCTAAAAGACAATTCCGTCCCAAGTTCTTCACTTGGCGAAAAGAAATATCCCATATAGCCCCCTAAGCCCGCGCCAACAAATAGATAGCGCCCAATACTATTGGACGCCTGCGTGTTCTGCGCTTGCGTTGGAGAATTTGGAGAAAACATCACTCCAAATTTTTGCTTTTTCTTCTTATTCTTCGCCATAATGTTCAAGTTCCACTTGCTTCACAAGCTCCGCAATTTGCATTGAAGAGCCAAATGCAGTGCCGTCTAAACTCGCACTCATTGCACCAGTTGCAATCCCCCAAGCCAATGCATCTGCAGCCGGGAGTTGTGCAGACAATTTATTGACCAATCCAGCAACCATAGAATCGCCAGCGCCAATGGGGTTCCGTTCTACAATCTCAGGCGCTTCGGCAATATGCGCAACGCCATTCGTGGCTAAGACTGCACCTTCTGCACCCATTGAAATCACAACATAGGGAATGCCGCCATTGTGCAATTGTAATGCAGCTTCAGCAGCATCCGATAACGTATCAATCGAACGTTCTAACAATGCGGCAGCTTCATGGTGATTTGGCTTAATAAGCGCTGGCTTTGCATCGATACATGATTTTAGAGCAGAACCGCTTGTGTCAACGACTACATTTGCACCAGCGTCTGACAACACCGCAGTCAAATTCGTATAGATATCAGTTGGCACACCAGGCGGCAAGCTTCCAGCCAGTACCCACCAATCGCCAGCCTGAGCTAAGTCGCGCACCTTGCTCAAAAACAAATCCAACGCGTTTGCGTCAATGGTTGGCCCTGCTTCATTGACTTTTAAGTGCGGCCCTTCTGTTTCACTAACGACACTGACATTGGTACGCGTCGGTTCAGCCACACGTACAAAATCAGTTTTGATGCCGAGTTCTTCAAGCGCTGTAACTAAGAAGTCTCCAGTTGCGCCGCCAACAAATCCAAGGGCGCAGCTTGGAACATCTTGCATTTTCAATGCCCGTGAGACATTGAAACCTTTACCACCAGGGTCTGACTGCACAGCACTAGCACGCAAAACGGTCCCTAATGAAACAGTAGGGACCGTGATTTGCTTATCAACCGCTGGATTCAGGGTGACGGTATAGATCATGCTGCGAATTTTTCAAGTAAGGCGTCTTCTGCAGCCTTTGTCCAAAGGTCATTTGGCCCTAGCAATGCGCCAATATCTGGGTAGGCTGCTGCTAGTTCTTCCACACTTTGCAACGCGAGGTCTTCAATTTGCGGGAAGATGATGACCTTACCAGCGTAGCGGGCTGTCATCATTGCTTCAATGCCTTCATGTGCAGCACGCATGCCACCAACAGCCGCTACTGAGCGGTTAGGAGACAGTTCGCCAGCCAAGGTCTTGTCAATTACAATTTGTTGATCTGACAACTTAGACCCTGACGTGCCTGTAAATTGTGCATTGTGTAAGTAAATGTCGCTTACCTTCAGTGGCGCCATAGAGCCGTTCTTGACCCCAGCAAATAACACCAACATCCCGTTGGCGTTCATCATTTCACCACCTTCTGCCATTAGCGCAGGTACTGGAACAGAGACAACCACATCATCCGCGCCTTCACCACCTGTTTGCGATTTCACAAACTCAACTGTGCTTTGCTCAGCAGATTGCGGATTGAAAGTCACCAATTCCTTGCCGTGCGCTTCAGCCAATGGGCCAAAGCGTTCGGCCAATGTCTCTAGGCGCAAGTCACTAATTTCAGTTGCAATAATTTTTTGCGGGCCATTTGGCAGTTCAATCGCACGTTGGACGTGCATTTGTCCCATTGGACCACCAGCACCGATGAAGACCGCCGTACCGCCTGCTTGTAATTCACAGCGGTTCCGAGCTTCACCATAAGACGCAGTAATTTCGGTTCCATTGGTGCCAACAAACGCCGTGTAGTGATAGTGCAAGCGCCCAACGTCAATCATTGGATTGCCATCTAACGGCTCGGTGCCGACAATATTCAACGTGCCACGGAATGCAATCAGCTTTCCAGCTTCAGTCACAGCATCGGCTGACGTTGGCGCAAGCATGATGATGTCATCAAAGCCTTGTCCATCTGCAAAACGTTCAGAAAGTTTGGCATAGCTGTCAGGAGACACAGCATTACATTCAACAATCTGTGCATCAGTGCTAGCTTGTAGCGCTTTCAACAATTTTTCAGAAATATCAGTCGCAATAATTTTGCTTGGTGCAATCACACCGTCAGCAAAGGTATAGTCTGTTTCATCACCAGGCTGCCCAACAATCCACATTGTTCCGCCAGCAAGCGGAGACAAGCGCCGGCGTTGCGTATAAGACGCTTCAACACAAGCCCATGGTTCAGTCAGAGCGGCTTCCGCATATCCAAGTGATTCTTTGATAGGCAACACGTAGGCACCATCATCCGCGCTAAGCACTTCTGGTCCTACCAAGTGGTATTGAATTAGACCACCTGGAATGGTGTAGCCATAAGCCGTGCTGCGCCCTTGTTGATAGATATCTGGCTGTACAGCATAGCGTTCCCCAACGGTATAGTCGTCTTTGAGTGCATCCCCAACGGCCAAAATTGTTAGCGTTGCTTCGTGCCCAAGACGGGTTGGTTCTTTACTGAGATCACGGTTATACAACTTAGCATGGCTTCCGCCTTGGCGAATGAGCTTAACGTCTGAAAAGCACATACCAACACAGTCCACGCGGACCAGTAATTGATCATCAGCTGGGTCTTCTGGCATTGGCACAACTTCGGGGTTGCCATCAACACCAATATTTTCTAGACCAGCACCATACATATTCCAAGCAAGGTTCTTTGAAGTCATATCGTTTGTTTTAGTAATTGACCGCTGTAATTAGGGTCATTGTTGAGAGGTAAGGCCCACCGCGTTTGCGGTGGGCAATTGAAGTCATTATTGGCTGCGAACGAGTGCACGCACTGCTGCCGCAGATGTTTGTTGGAGAGCTTTCTTCGCCAGTTGCTGGCAGTCTGCATAGGAAAGGTTACGAACGCGGTCTTTGACCTGCCCTACCAGTGGCGGAGCAACGCTCAATTCATTAAGCCCAAGGCCAATTAGAATTGGAACAGCATCTAAGTCGCCGCCCAACTCACCGCAAACACCAGCCCATTTGCCAGCAGACTTAGCGGCTTCTGCAACCTTCGCAATTAGACGCAACACAGCAGGATGCAAACCATCCAATTGCGCTGTCAGCACACTGTTAGTGCGATCCATCGCTAGCGTGTATTGTGTCAAGTCATTTGTACCAATAGAGAAGAAATCGACTTCGCTAGCAAACATATCTGCCAACACTGCTGCCGATGGAACTTCCACCATCATCCCGACTTTGATATCGGTTACGCCTGTTTCGTTTTGCAACTCTGTCACAACTGCACGCGCTTTGCGCCAGTCTTCAAGCGTTGCAATCATCGGAAACATAATGCGTACTGAAGAAACGTCAGGGAGCGTTAAGATTGTTCGCAACTGCGCCCGAAACAAATCTGGCTGTGACAAAGACAGTCGGATGCCACGTACCCCTAAAAATGGGTTTGCTTCTTCAGGCAGATCCATATATGGCACAACTTTGTCACCACCGATATCCAAAGTACGGATGATGAGCGGCTTGCCATTTAGCTCTTCAAGAATACTACGGTAAATGTTGCCTTGTTCTTCTTCAGTTGGTGCGGAGTCTCGCCCCAAATACAGAAATTCGGTACGAAATAGCCCAATGCCATCCGTGCCGTTTTCAGTACCACGTTGAACATCTTCCAAGCTACCTGCATTACTACCAATTTCAACCAAGTGACCGTCAGTGGTTTTGGCCATTTGCTTGGCCGCTTCACGCAACGCTGCATTACGCGCACGCTGCTTTTCAATAGCAGCCTTTGCTTGTGATTGAAGCGCATCACTTGGGTTGAGAGCAATGGTACCGGCAGCACCATCAAACAACACTTGTGTGCCGTTTGCTTGTTTCAAAATTTCTGGACCAGCACTCACAATGGCAGGCAGCGCTAACGCGCGCGCCAAAATTGCAGCATGGTCCGTTGCCCCACCAGACGCAGTGATAATCCCCAACACGTTGTTAGGGTCTAGCATCGCAGTTTCTGAAGGGAAAAGCTCTTCGGCCACAATTACAACCGGCTCAGTTGGCAATTCCATTTGATGGGAAGTTCCCGTCAAATGACCCGTCACGCGGCGGCCAACGTCTCGCAGATCGCTAGAACGCGCTGACAGAATAGGGTCAGGCATTTGACTGAGCTCAGTTGCATAGTCTTCAATGCTGTCGGCCCAGGCTTTTGTTGCTCGCTTACCAGAAGCAATTGCAGCTTTGACTTGATCTAAAAGTGCGTCGTCGGCAATTAAGTCAGCATGAACATCAAAAATCTTGGCAGCGTCTGTGACACCATCCGCCGTCAGCTTTGATGACAATGCATTTAGCTCTTCAGTGGCATCGGCCAACGCCTGATACAGTCGGGCTGTTTCTGCTGGCGCCCCTTGGTAAGAACTATCGCTAGATACTGTCGTAACTTGTAATTGAAAAATCGGCCCAAGCGCCAAACCACCTGAAGCAGCGACACCATTGAAATCTACAGGAAATGTAAACTCAGCAGGCTTTGCTACTGGAACCTCCGGTGCTTCAGCAGGTGCTGAAACTTGTTCAGGCTCACTTTCAGACTGGCTGTCATGTGCAACAACCTCTTCTCCTAGTCCGGAGAGTACGGCTTGTCGCAACTGTTCAGCTGCTTCTGCTTCATCTTCTCCTGTAATCTGAAAGCGAACTGCACCACCGGAGGCTACACCTAGCTTCAGCACGGAAATTAGGCTTTTCGCATTTCCACTGCGGTCGCCGTGAGCAATCTTGATTTTTGAAGAAAATTTCTTCGCAAGATTGACAAGTTCACGCGCTGGACGCGCGTGCAGGCCAGTATGGTTTAGAACTGTAAGATCGAGCTCAATCATCCAACGTCTTCAGGGGTAGCTGACAAACGCGCGATCATTTCTTCAGCGTCAGTCAACGCAATTAGTTCAGCTGCATCCTCTTCTTCTTCAATGGCATCGGCCAAGTTCATGAGGATGGTCATATGGTCATCATTGTTCGCAGCAATCCCGATCACTAAGTAAGCGGTTTCGCCGTCTTCCCATTCCACACCGTCTGGGAGTTGCAACACAGAAATACCTGTTTCGGTAATAAACTCGCGGCTGTCATGCATTCCGTGCGGAATTGCGACACCATTGCCCATGTAGGTAGACATGGTTTGTTCGCGTTCCAACATCCCAGGAATGTAACCTTCACTCACATAACCAGCATTCATTAATAATGCGCCGGCCTGTCGGATGGCATCTTCTTTATCTTTTGCAGTTCCGTTGAGCTGCACTGATTTCAAACTAAGCGTAGTCACAGGTCTCTCTAAGCGCGGCTAACAATGGTTTTCCCATCGACAAAGGCTTTGACAAGTTTGTCAAAGATTGGGTCATTCAAGAACATTTTGTATGGAATGATGACTGCGCCAGGCACGCGAGATGCAATTTGTTGCATCATGCCTTGGTGTACCAACACAAGTTGAGCATCTTCTGGCACTGCACGCGCTGGGCTGTGCTTCACTTCCACATTCAATTTAGCCTTCTTAAATTTCTTACTGAGGCTACGTGCGCCCATCAAGCTAGATCCTGCGCCAGCTTCACATGCAAACCAAACCAGATTGACTGTTGATAAATCAATCGTATTACGCTTTTTTTCTTCAGACATATAAAGGGGTTCCTCAATCTATGTAAAAGCCTAGGGTTATCTAGCAATAAGTGGCAAGCAGATTAGGCATTTACGGGAGGTTTCGCAACTAATAGAACAAATTGATTTTTGAATATTCTTGCGAAACACGTAATCAATACTGTTGAAAACTCAAGTGAGCAATCTAGATAAAATTGTTCAATTCAGACTTCAACTGAGAATTTTTTGAACAAGGCCACCGACCGGGAGAGCCAGTGGCCTTGAGGTGAAAATTGGATATAATTTTCACGAGCCTCGTAAGGGTAGCTAGAGCAGGAGGCAAACGTTCCAGCTACCTTTACAAGAACTACAAAGGAGAGACGGCGTTAGTGTTGCCAAGGGCAACGCTTACACAGGTACGCCTGCGGTCAAGTCTTCGTCCAGTTCTCCAATTTCTTCTTCGTGTGCGTCCACTGGGAACATGCGCAACAAGATCGTACCAACAACGGTTGATGCGATGATTGCGAGAAGCACACCACCATATACAGGAACGAATTGTCCTGGAGGGGTCACAGCAATGTAAGCGAAGATTGAGCCTGGTGAAGGTGTTGCAACCAAACCAGCATCAAAGATTGCGAACCAGAAGTCAGCGAGGATACCGCCAGCCCATAGAGCCACAATCATGACTGGGTGTGCCAATACGTATGGGAAGTAAATTTCGTGAATACCACCCAAGAAGTGAATGATCATTGCACCTGGAGCTGATTGCTTCAGCAAACCGCGGCCTGCCAAGTAGTAAGCGATCAACAAGCCCATGCCTGGACCTGGGTTGGTTTCCAACAAGAAGTGGATTGCGCGACCAGTTTCTTCTGCAGCAACTGCACCAAGTGGTGCCAATACACCGTGGTTCAATGCATTGTTCATGAACAGAACCTTAGCTGGTTCAATTACGAGAGCAGCAAGTGGGAGCAAGCCAGCGCTTACGAGGCCGTCAACCATTGCACCAAGTGCGTTGGTAATACCTTCGACCACTGGGCCAACTGCCAGCAAACCAGCGATAGCAATGATGGTACCCAAGATACCAGCTGAGAAGTTGTTGACCAACATTTCGAAACCAACAGGAATGCTGTCTTCGAGAGCACCGTCGACCAGTTTCATCAAGTAACCGCCGATTGGGCCCATGATCATACCGCCCAAGAACATTGGGATGTCAGCACCAACGATGACGCCCATGGTACCCAAAGCACCAAGTACACCACCGC
This sequence comes from Anaerolineales bacterium, assembly GCA_020630225.1. Classification (GTDB taxonomy): domain Bacteria; phylum Chloroflexota; class Anaerolineae; order Anaerolineales; family UBA6668; genus JAHDIM01. The sequence goes on from JAHDBS010000037.1 coordinate 13,826, forward strand.
GATGGCCGTGGATCAACTTACCACCAGTGTAACCAATCAGGAGTGGCAACAAGTTGATAATCATTGGACCAACCATTGCAGACAACGTTTCGTTTGGAGTCCAACCGGTTGGAATAAATAGGGCTGTAATCAAACCCCAAGCAATAAATGCACCGATGTTCGGTACAACCATGGCAGCCATGAAGCCACCAAATCTCTGAAGTGTTTCTTTCATCTTTCAATCCTCTGATGCAAGTGTGAAGCAAATGCTTCCGTCTATTCCTAGACAAAGATGCTAAGTAACGCTACCTAGCAACCTAAACGAATGTGTTATGTAAGAGTTGCCTCCTCCTATACTGTTAACATCAAGCCATCCAATTAGTTATGGTTTCTACATCATCTGGTAGTAGAAGTGGATGAACTTGAATAACATTACTATTGTGTTTCGTCAGTGATGAACCAAGAGCCATTGTTGTAATAACAAGACTGGCTGCTGCCAAATTCTCTGGGTTCAAGTCCCGCACTGACAAAATCGTGTAAACCCCTAAGCGGGGAAAACGCGCTTTCAATCGCGCAACCAGTAGTTGCGCTGTTGCCATTCCGCTTGGACATACCACAATGATGTGGCGTTCCGCGACAGGCCTTTCACGAATATATGCTGCTCGCAGCAAAATGGCGATGTTATTGATTTCGGCTGGTAACAACCGAACGCCTAGCCGTTTCCGGATCTTCTTACTAATCCGTTTTGCGACCGCATGCTCAAACTCATATTTTGATGGCAAGATTGATTCTTCTCTTGCCGGAACTGGTTGTAATGCAAACCTGTGTCGCATCCAAACCGGATAAACATGAGCATAGAGGCCATCGCGCAGCGATAAATCATCGCGAAGCTCTTCTATTTCGTAAGCGCTGACAACGTCTTCAACCAAATCGCTGATGAGCATTGAAAACTTACCATCAGATTCAGCATCACCTGGCCAACGCTCGTTACGCATTGCGCTTAGCAAATGCATAGTGAGATACACAATCTCAGCCTCTGGCAAACTATTCTCACGCCGACCAGAGTGATTTGAAAGCACTTTACTTGCTGCGCCCCAGACTGGAAGCTGTGTAAGCTCCAAGTCTTTTGGACGTTGAGGCATTTCAAGCACGTGCCCGTGTCGTTGACGTAACGCTTGGACTGCTAAGGCCATCCCAAGGTAAAGCACTGCATCGTCTGTGTAGCGCCCGCCCAGTACGGCTTCAGCATATGCAACCTGATCAACTGCTTGTTTGACTTTGAGCTGTTTTACAACTTTGTTGATTTGCGCAATAACTGGCAGCTGCGTTTGAGAGGCATCAATTTGTAATTTCAGCCCATGCACATGGTTTAGTTGAATAAGTTGGCCTTCACCAAGTTCTTCAGCCGTCCATAACAGCTTATTTAGCGCTATTCGCTTTTCCCATTCAGATCCTTCAATCCAACACCCTAGATTTGGACGACGCTCAAGGGTGAGATCAAAAGTTTCTAGCCAGGTATCAACTTCGTCTAAGTCTTTTGCAATTGTGTTTCGAGAGACATCTAATTGCACCTGAAGTTGATGCAAAATGTATGGCTCAGTGGCAAAAAGTAACAAAAATGTTAGTAATATTTGCCGTTGGATCGGTGTCAGTACAACATCGTACTTCAGCCGATTACCTAAGACGTCAATATCGACATCTTGACCTTCAATCATGCTTACTAGCTGAACCCCAATACCGGGGCGTAAGCTAACCTCTACGTTGTAAGACTGCAGCCATCCTTTCAAACCGGAAAGACTGTAGCTCACCTGACGAGGTGTAAGGTCTAGTTGACGCGCTATATCCGCGACGACGACCGCATCTTCTGCATTTAGTAAATACTGCAGTACATCGCGTTGACGTGTTGTAAGTTGCATATAACAAATTGGGAAGTGTCCAAGTTCCCTTTGCGCCACTACTTTAATCGACAAAATACGCTAATCGTCGGTTTCGCGGAGTGTATTAGCACAGTTTTTTGTTAACAAGTTGTTACAAAACTGGAATGATCCGACAAAGTTGGGTGTAATGCGCTTCAAATATCCACACTATTATTAGTCCATAAATTGAAATAAAGATAGCTGAACAGCACTTTTTGACAGCCATGTTCAGTGCAATTGAGGATTATCCATGTCAACAACAGTGAAAAAACACAAAGCATTTGCTGCTTCTAAAGAAGATATGTTTGCTAAGGCGCAAACCTTGATCCCCCAACTTGATCCAAAAGCAAAGGTAACCGTTGCTGATGGCAAGCTCCAACTCAAAACCATTTTCGGCAAGCAGGTTGGCGGAGAATATGTGAATGACCGCAGCCAAATGGATGTAGCTGTAATCGATGGCAGTGAAGGTGGTTGTGTCGTGATCTCCCGCGCCTTCCCAATTAACGCAGTCGGTCAGCCACTTACCTTTGGTGTGCGCTCTAACATTGGCGAACGCATTGTAGATATGTTCTTGAACGGGCTTGGCGAATAATTACGTCCAAAATTCTTAAACACGCATCAGCCCGAATTGTCGGATCGGTTTAGAAAAGAAAACGGCCTCTCAATTGAGAAGCCGTTTTTTTCATTACAGAGATTACGCACTCACTGACGCTATATTAGCCTGAGTTCTGGATAAAGTTCAAAACTTTGGGTTACACATGGTGGTTTAGGAACACGAATATAGCAAATGGAACGAATTGCGCAAAAATGCAATGCTTAGAATTCAGGCTATATTACAAAGCGACTACAAGGTAATGACACGGCGTGCCGTGTACAGGCAATGCCTATCAGTAGTCAGCTAACAACCGCCCAAAGCCTTCAACAGAGTCGGTAATCCCGCTTTCACGCAACGCCTGCCAGTAGAGCGCCGCATTACACGCCACAATCGTTTTCCCAAGCTGTGCTTCTAAGTCTGCGACCAGATCCACAACCGGTAATGCTGTCCCCAACTGCAAGATAGCGTCCGCCTCTGGATGCATTGCCGCTGCAAACACACCCCGAATTTCTTCATCTGACGCCCCTGCAATCGCCTCAAGCGAAGGCGCTGCTGTTCCAGCAATTGAGATCACATCAAAACCTTGGCTCTCCACTTGTGGTTTCACCAAGGTTGCATTCTTTTCATCATCAAATGGCGTCACAACCGCAATTTTGGTCGCGCCTAACGCCCGCAACGCGGCATAGCTTGCATATGACCCCGTAAACACGGGCAGCCCCGATTTCGCAGCAATTGAGTCTGCCAACGTAGCAAGCGATATCAAGCCGCCTTCAGCAGACTCTGTGGTGAGGCCCAGTAAAAGGGCATCTGGACTACAGGTAAGCAGGAGTTCCATTACCTGCTCAATTCCCGGCGTTTTCAGACCGGGGGCAATCACATGCCGTGCTGTTTGGTTCGTCACCCCCGCAACGCGCAACTGCGCTAATTCTGGTTCTACAACGCTGTTCATACCGGGGATCAACACCCCGAAAATTTTTCGATGTCCTAATCGGTCACCCATTGTTCTTTCTCCTCTTTAAATGGGACAAGGATTATGCAGATTTTGGATGTTCACGCAGCAAAGGTTTCAAATACCTAAACCACACTATTCCTGTTTGCGCAGATGAACAGGCAGCTCGATGCAATCCTTTTCCCGGTCTATTTATCTTCGCAATATGCTTTTAGACCGGCTAACCCGCCAGCGCAAATCAGTGTACCGACGACGTGCGTCATGTCTTCACGGTGCTGGTCAGGGGTTTCAAATTCAGCAGACCAAGAGGCAAAGGTCTTGTCACCCTCTGTAACTGGCTGCAGCCGCATGGTGGCAACGTAGTTCGTGACGGGCAAAGGCCCTTCTACAATGTCATATTTGAAATAGGTAGCGTTGTCGGACAGTTCTACTAGGGTTTCAAGGAACACCGAACCGTCGCTAATATCCAAATGGCGAATCGCCCCTACCTGATCTGCGGCTTTGTTGTTCGTGATGTGCGCGCCGGTCACAGACGGGCTCCACGCCGTCAGCCCAACAAAATCGCGCATGATGCACCAAACGTCGGCAACCGGCGCATTGATAACTGTGCTTGCATAGACCTTCATATTGTTATTTACCCAAGCACTGAGAAGCTGCTGTCTGGATTCACCTCACGATTACGTGAGAAAAAGCCTGCACTAATGGTCAAACCAATATTCGGCAGCTTATATTGCAATGGGGTTGCATCGTGATCTTGTCCGTTTTCACACATTTGAATAATTTCAGACAGCATATGTCCAGCGCCAGCCGCATTCTTGAACTGATTACCACTGGTGCCAATCGCCATGTAAAAGCCATCTAATTTAGACTTGTCATAAATTGGGATCCAGTCATCAGAAACATCGTAGAGATCGACCACGCCTTTGGGCTTTTCTGGCACTGGTAAGTCTGGAATCCGGTTTGCTAAACGGTAGACTTGTGCTTTCCACTGTGCTTCAGTCAATGTACGATTGAATTCATCAGGATTTTCCACCCATTCTTTTTCATCACATTCTGGGTCTTCACTCCCAACCAAAATAGAATTCCCAACCTCTGGCCGGAA
>JAHDBS010000037.1:18466-20511 GCA_020630225.1 Anaerolineales bacterium
TCCGTCACTTCTTGGTTGAACAAGAATTCGCCACCATTTGCTTCCGCCGCTCGCATTAGATTATGCGTTGCCAATTGCGGGTCACTCACGTAACCAGAGCCGGGCGTAAAAATCGCGAGCTGAATCTTGTCATCGGACTCTTCCCAGAAGTCATCGTTTTCGGGGCGGCGCGGCGGCCAGTTAGAGCGGGTTGTCACCAACGGAAGACGTTGCTGGAGCTGGTCTAAATTCCAGACTTCGTAAGCAACACCGACCTGTTCATACAGATCAAGAATGTGTTTATATCCATGCACTTGGTTAGGGATCCAAATTGTGCCGGTGTCATGATATTTGGCATAGCCGCTTTCGTCTTTTGCACCGAGATATTCTTCCCAGTTTTGCCAGTACCAAAAATTGTCATAGGCAAATGCGGTGCCTTCAAACGTGGAATAGTGCGCCCGAATAATGGCACACGAATTACTCGTTGGGCCAAACCCCGCCGTTGGCAGGCGGTCAATGTTGAGCGTCTTAAAGCCTTTTTTTGCAAGTTCGAACGCCACGGCACAGCCAATAATGCCGGCCCCAATAATGATTGCATCTGCAGTCCGTTTCATCTTGTTCTCCTTGAATAGGATCACGGATTTTCTGTTCGTTATCCGTGCCCCATTTTCCTAAATAGTTCCGAGAGCAGCATCAATAATGTCTAGACCTTGATGCAATTGTTCTTCAGTAATAACTAAGGGCGGCCCCATGAACAAGCGGTTGCCAATGAGGTTGGTACTAAGCCCATGTGCTAACAACGTTGCTTTGAGTTGCTGCATCTTTTCAGCGGCCAATGGCGCTTTTGTCTCCCGGTCTTCCACTAAGTCGAGGCAGGCAAATAAACCAGAGCCACGCACATCGCCAATAACTAGATGCTTATCCATCATCTGCGTGATGCGACTGAGCAGCACCTCGCCAAGCTGTGCCGATTTTTCAATCAGCCCTTCGTCTTGATACACCCCAATCGTCGCCACCGCAGCCGCACAGCTGACTGGGTGCGCATTGAACGTTAGCCCTACATATAAGTATTGGCCACGTAGCGTGTCCATAATGCGGTCAGAAATCGCGACAGCGCCCAAGGGGACATAGCCACAGGTCAGCCCTTTTGCCATGGTAATCATGTCTGGCACAGCCGCGGTATGCTGGATCGCAAACCATTCGCCAGTCCGCCCAAAGCCCACCATGACTTCGTCACAAATCAGTAGGATGTCGTTTTCGTCACAAATCTCGCGTACGCGCTCCATATAACCGGGAGGCGGTGCATAAAACCCAGGGCCACCCGTTTGCGATTCGAGGATGATGGCCGCAATGGTGTCTGGCGATTCCATCTCAACTGTTTGTTTGACGTGTTCAGCGCACTGTAAATTGCAGCTTGGATATTCCAAACCAAATGGGCAGCGGTAGCAGAACGGATCCATGAAATGCACTGCCCCCGGCACGCCCGGTTCAACGGCCGGACGGCGTGGATCGGCGGAGACAGAAATCGCGCCCATGGTGGCACCGTGATACGAACGCCATTTTGCTAGGATCTTTTGTTTGCCAGTGAACAACCGCGCCAGCTTGATCGCATTTTCATTCGCGTCTGCGCCGCCAAGCGTAAAAAAGATTTGGTTCAGATCACCGGGAGTGACGTTTGCAATGGCCTCAGCCGCTTTAGAACGGGCTGACGTTGCCATACTCGGCGAGATATAGCAGAGCTTATCGACTTGTTCTTTGATGGCCGCAATCACTTTCGGGTGCTGATGCCCGATATTCATATTGACCAACTGCGACGAAAAATCGAGATATTGTTTGCCATCAGCGTCCCAAAAGTAGACGCCTTCCGCCTTTTCCACCACCAATGGGTCGAGTGCGTCGTTGACTGTCCAACTATGCACATTGTGGCGTTTATCGATTTGTTTGATTTCTTCTGGGTTCATAGTGTTGTCCGTTTCCTCCGTTTCCCCTCTAACGCTAGTGTCTCTATCGAACAGTTCTAACGGAATGGTTCGTAATCGCTATCGTAATCGTGTTCGTAATCGATA
>JAHDBS010000481.1 GCA_020630225.1 Anaerolineales bacterium
CCGGTACTACCAAAGTTGATGATTAGACCAAGTCGTAAGTTGGTTACATTTAGATAGTTCAGTGTTTGTGAAATCTCTTTGTCTGTAATTTTTGGCAGCACTTTTAGCTCAATAATGATCTTGTTGTGGGTTACTAGGTCTGCAACATAATATTTTTCGAGTAACTGTTGTTTGTATCGAATCTGTAATTTCTGTTGAGCAGCAAAAGGGATTTGACGATCTTGTAATTCCAATTCAAATGCTTCTTGGTAGACAGCCTCCAAAAAGCCATTTCCTAATGTCCGATGGACTTCAATCGCAGCCCCAATGACAGCGTACACTTCGGTTTCATACAACAACTTTGTCATAACCCTTCGTGCCTCTTCGTGATCCTTAGTGGGCGGTTATGTCTGCGAGAACATTTTTACCGCGGCTCCGACATCCTCCGCTACGACAATTCCTTCGCCAATGAGCATCGCATCGACACCGACGTTGGCCATGAACTGCACGTCTTCTGCAGTATGAATACCGCTTTCTCCGACAACTGTGACATCATCTGGGATCAGCGGCTTGAGACGTTCGGTGACGTCTAGTTTGGTGCGGAACGTCTTCAAGTCACGGTTATTGATGCCAATCAGCTTTGCGCCGCAGTCTAAGGCGACTTCTAGCTCAGCTTCATTGTGGACTTCTACCAAAGGCGTCAAATCCAGGGACTGCGCTTCTTGAATCAACTCTTTGATGCGGTTCTTTTTCAGCATCGCCACAATAATAAGCACCGCACTAGCCCCTGCTAAGCGGGCTTCAAAGACCTGATAGATGTCGTACAAAAAGTCTTTGCGTAACAGTGGAATGCCTAACTCTTCCTCAGCAATCATGCGGAGATAGCCAAGGTTACCGCCAAAGTAACGTTCGTCGGTCAGCACAGAAATTGCGGCTGCACCGTTTTGAGCGTAGGTTGTCGCCAGCGCAATTGGATCAAAATTTTTGCTCAACAAGCCTTTACTTGGTGACTTCTTTTTGACCTCAGCAATGAGCCGTGGCGCTGGTTTGTCTTGATTCGTAAGTGCATCCAAAAAATTGAGCGGCACAGGCGTTTGCAGCGCCCGAAGTTTGAGCTTTTCCAGCGGAAATTGCTCACGCGCCCGCATAACTTCTTTCCGCTTGTTCGCAAAGATTTCTTCTAAGATGTCTTGATTTGGGTTTCTTCTTGCCATATTTTTATTTTGCCCACGAAATGTCACGACGCAGCACGCAGCTTTTCTTTGTGCTCCATAGCGCCCTACGTGGGCAGCTTTCTAAGCGATTAGTTCTTGCGATTTTGCTGCTAACGCATCTAGCTTGGCTAGCGCTGCGCCACTGTTGAGCGAGTCGCGCGCGGTTGTTAGCCCTGCTTTCAGATCACCCGTTTCAACGGCGATAGCACCGGCTGCGTTGAGCAAGACCACCTCAATTTGTTGATCTGTGGCCGTGCCGTCTAGCACAGCCCGTAGGATCTTGGCATTGACGTCTGGTTCACCCCCCGCAAAATCGTCTTGCGTGCCGCGCTTGAGACCAAGATCAACGGCATCAAATTCAAAGGAGTTGACATTGCCGTCTGGAGTCAGGTGACTGACCTTGTTTGCACCTGTCGTGACGAGTTCATCCATGCTGCCATGTCCGTGCACCACCATAGCGGCGGTCGCCCCAAGTGCACCAAGCACCTTTGCCATGTGCTCTGTCCAGTCGGCGCTAAAGACCCCAATTAGCAAGTGCGATGCATTCGCTGGATTAGTCAATGGGCCTAGAAAGTTGAACAACGTGCGTTGCTTCATTTCGCGGCGCGGGCCAATCGCATGCTTCATCGCGGGATGAAAGCGCGGCGCAAACATAAAACCGATGCCAACTTCATCGACACAGGCAGCGACCTGTTCTGGGCCTAACGCTAGTGAAATACCGCTTGCTTCAAGCACATCGGCCGAGCCACACTTACTGCTAGCACTGCGATTGCCATGTTTAGCGACCTTCAAGCCTGCACCAGCAATTACAAATGCAGCCGCCGTAGAAATGTTGAAACTGTTAGAGCCATCGCCTCCAGTGCCAACAGAATCCACCAGCCATTCGCCTTCAGCCAAGGTGGGGCGCACTGGTAACGCGTGATCTTTCATTGCTTTGGCGCTGCCAGCAATTTCAGCGACCGTTTCGCCTTTCATGCGCATGGCGGTTAGGTAAGCAGACACTAGCACTGGCGACGCGTCCCCAGACATAATCTGGTTCATCACCGCTTCTGCTTCAGCGCGGGTTAGGTCTTCATGATTGAAAAGTTTCGAAAGTATGCTTGGTAACATGGTTGCTCTCTACTTGATCGCACACATAAGGAACACGCAGCGGCGCTAAGAGTGGATTTAGACCTGCTTAGTGCCCCTTGGTGTACTTCGTGGGCGGTTATTTTGGTTTCTCGACGTTCAAAAAGTTCTGCAGTAACTCATGGCCGTACTGCGTCAAAATGCTTTCAGGATGGAATTGCACCCCGTAAATTGGATAGTGCTTATGCTCCAAGCCCATCAATTCGCCCTCTGCGGTATATGCGGTCGGGACAAGTACCTCTGGCAACGGCTCATTCACGACAAGTGAGTGGTAACGGGTGGCTGTAAATGGACTTGGGATATCTTTGAACAACGTGCTGTTGTTGTGGGTAACTTCAGACGTTTTGCCGTGCATGAGGCGTTCTGCTCGCAACACATCGCCTTCAAATACCGCGCCAATTGCCTGGTGCCCAAGACAAACGCCTAGCGTTGGGATTTCATGCCCTAACTCTGCAATCACTTGCATCGAGACGCCGCCTTCTTCGGGTGTGCCTGGCCCTGGTGAAATCAGAATATGATCTGGGTTGAGCGCGCGCACTTCTTCTACGGTAATCGCGTCATTGCGATAGACCTGAATATCTGCACCTAACTCGCCTAAATACTGCACGAGGTTGTAAGTAAACGAGTCGTAATTATCAATAACAATAACCATGGGAATCAATTCTCAATGGTCAATTTTCAATCTGCCATTGTCAATGCCACGCGCAGTGCCCGCTGATTGTTGACAATGGCCTGTTGAGCCTTGACTATTTTTTCCTTTCTTTTTCTTCGGCCACGTCAATGGCTTTCATAGCGGCCATTGCTTTGTTCACCGTTTCAATGAATTCACTTTTGGGAACGCTGTCGGCTACAACACCGGCGCCAGCCTGAGCGGTAATCCGATCGCCGACCATGTAGAGCGTGCGGAGCGCAATGCAGGTATCCATTGAGCCATCGAAACCGATATAGCCAACTACGCCTGCATAAGGGCCGCGCGGGTTGGCTTCTAAATCCG
>JAHDBS010000482.1 GCA_020630225.1 Anaerolineales bacterium
AATGTTTGGTTGTACAGATAGCCCATGCCAATAGAGGTGAATAATCCTCTGAAGCTTAAAAATGAATGGTACGTGGCTTCGATCCAATTTTGTGTTTGTACAGTGAGGGCTACACAGAAGTCGTCCAGCACGGGGTGTGCAAAACTTAGGCTAATGCCAAATTCAATAATGAATAGAACGATAAGGCCGATAATCCCCTGTTGGGCTAACTTGGAATCGCGATAAGAATGTTGCATAAATGCTGTGCTAGATATGGGCTAATACCACTTGTGGTACCAAAGCTGTAATGACTGTGTTTTGAATCCAAAAAGTTGGTACAAGCGTTGTGCCCCAATATTACTACCTTGTGTCACCACTTCAACTTTTTCTAGCTCTTGGTGATGAAACCACTGCAGTGCACTGTACGTGAGTGCTTTTCCAACGCCTTTGCGCTGTGCCTCTGCGGCAACGCCAATTAGGCCAATGCTACCGATACGGTTTGTGTTGGCCGTGCAAGTAATAAATCCAAGCGGTTTGTTTTCGTCGTAATAGACCAATACTTCTGTATTGGAGGCTAGACAGCCTTTTTTTACCCATAGGCGGTACAAGTCACGCGCTTTCTGGATGGGAAAGTTCGTGTCAAAAAAGAAGCGCGTATTGTCAAAGGTGTGCTCGGCGATCTCTTCAAGTCGTGCGATATCAGCTTCACGATGCGGCTTAACAGCGGCGGTTGCATATTTATTACGTTGGGTAATGGCTGGCGGCGTCATGACCGGTGTAGAAAATGTTAGGCGCATGTCAGCAAAATTGTAGTTATTGCGCTCTAAAATTTTTATCGCTGTATTGGCGGTTGAATCTACCAAGCAATACATACAGCGAATTTGATGGGTGCTAGCCCATTCATCTGCTGCGTTGACGCTGGCTGAATTGAGGTTGACGCTTGGCAACCTGCCAATGGGAAATCCAAAGAACTCACTATCCCAGTCTAATTTTGTTGGCAGATTAGTTGTTTGGGTCATCGTTGCGAGCCTTCATTACATATGAAGGACGACCTTGTGTTTTGAAATGCATTCTTGCCAGATATTCACCAATAATGCCAAGGCAAAACAATTGAACACCAGCAAAGATACTAATAATCGATGCTAGAAAATAAAATCCTGGGACAAGGTCAGCGGTTGTAAAACGAACCCAAAGCGTGACGATGAGAATACCAAACCCGAAAAGTGTAAAGATAAACCCCATCAGACTCGCAATTTGTAAGGGCAGAACGCTAAAGCCTGTCACAAGATTTAGTGCATGCACAATCAATTTGAAAACGGTGTAGTTTGACTGATCGTAAGGACGTGGGGCGTGTTCTACAACGGTAACTGTAAAATTTGTGGTCGCCCAGGTTAATAGCACATCAATTGAAACAAATGAACCAGAATAATGCCGAAAGGCCTCGCGCAAATTGGTTTTGAATGCTCTGAATGCACTGATTTTGCTGGCAACATCACTGCCCATTGCGTTTTGCAACGTGAGCTTTGTAATTCTTGAAGCAAGGTCACGCCACAGACCGTGTTGTTGTTTTTCGGGAATGCCGTATACAACGTCATATCCTTCGACTAACTTGTTGAGTAGAACTGGAATTTGCTCTGGGGGGTGTTGAAGGTCGTCATCTATGGTGATGATTGTGTTGTATTGCGCTTGCATAATGCCACATAACAAGGCATTGTGCTGACCAAAGTTGCGCGACAGATGGATTGGCTGAACGTTGGTATGCTCTGCTGCTAAGTTATCTAAAATTGCGGCGCTGTTATCTGGGCTACAGTCGTTAACACCAATAATCTCATATTGTTTTGTGCTTTGCTCTAGCGTTTGTATCAATCGTTCTACAAGAATTGCTAGAGATTTTTCTGAATTGTAAATGGGAATTATTACAGAGACATTCATTGCGGAAGTTAAAAGTCAAATGACTGAATCGTGGCTGCAATATAGTGTAGTTGATCTTGAGTAATGTCGTAGAACAACGGTAGCCGTAGCAGGCGGTCACTAAGAGACTCTGTTACTGGGCAATCCCCTTTAGCAGCACCAAATGATTCTCCCATTGGCGACGCATTGAGTGGTAAGTAATGAAAAACCGCCAAAATCCCATTTGCATTGAGGTATTTGCGCAGACTTTCCCGTTTTTCAAAGGTTGGCAACAGTAAATAGAATAGATGGGATGGTTGGTCTACTGTTACTGGAATGCTGGGCAGTTGTACCTCATTAGCGTTAGCCCAATCTGTTAATGTGGCGTTGTAGAAGTTCCACACATCAGCCCGTTTTTGCTGAATGTCTTGCCACATGCGGAGTTGGCCCCATAAGAAACCAGCTAATAATTCAGAAAGGACAAAGCTAGAGCCGTAGTCCACCCATGTATATTTATCGACTTGGCCGCGAAAGAATAGCGTGCGATTAGTGCCTTTTTCTCTGATGATTTCTGCGCGTTCTATATAGGCCGGATCATTAATTAGCAATGCCCCGCCTTCACCACAGCTGAAGTTTTTTGTTTCGTGAAAACTAAGCGTTGCGAATACGCCAAACGTCCCCAAATATCTACCTTTATATTTGGCAAATAAGCCATGCGCATTATCTTCGATGATTGGGATGTTATGTTTTTCTGCAATGGCGCAGATCTCATCCATCTCGCAGGCGACTCCCGCATAATGCACGAGCACAATCGCTTTGGTTTTCTCTGTGATGAGAGCTTCTATTTTTGTTTCATCAATGTTGAGCGTATCTGGGCGAATATCGGCAAAGACGGGTTTGGCACCACGCACCGCAAAGGCGTTTGCAGACGATACAAACGTAAACGCGGGCACAATTACCTCATCATTGGGTTGAATGTCCAGCAACATTGCTGCCATTTCTAACGCATGGGTGCAAGATGTTGTTAGCAATGATGCGGCTACGCCTAGCGTTTCTGTCAGAAACGTTTCACACTTTTTAGTGAATGGACCTACGCCGGATAGTTTCTTTTGCGCTTTGACTTCAGCCAAGATCTCGAAAACATCATCTGTAAACAGCGGCTGATTGAACGGTATCGTAATGTTGTTTTTTGAGGAAGACATGGCGCAGCGCTCTATTGCCAACTATCAAAAAATTGAAGTACTGCTCTACAAACAGTCTCGGCATTTTGATGGGAAAGTTGCGGATACATCGGTAAGCTAACAATTCTAGTTGCGGCTTGCTCTGTGATAGCAAGCGTTTCTGGCACAGTGGTTAGATCGACATATGCGGGCTGCTGATGCACGGGCACTGGATAATGAATGCCAGTGGCTACCCCGTGTTCTTTTAGGTAAGCCA
>JAHDBS010000483.1 GCA_020630225.1 Anaerolineales bacterium
AAATTTGCCAGCAGATTCTTAAGCCCCAAAGCCCCTATACTGCTGTACGTCATCCTCAATCAGACATAAGTTGTCGTTTATACGAGGTAGAACAAACTGTAACTTACGATTTAGTAATAAGACGTCTAATAAATAAATATCAAACTGAGCACAATATTCTTCCTAATAAGATCGCTATACTTCACCCATGGCGTGATGGTGGCATCGTTGAGATATCCCGCTCTCTAGATCAGAACGGTTTCGAATTCGATCTTGATCGGCATCCTTTATATGATCGCAAAAATCAATTAGTCTTCTGGCTTGAACAAGTCGCAATTTGGTGCCTACAAGGATGGACAACATCAGCTAGCTTTAGTCTTAAGCCTGTAAGCTTTGATCAAATTCATTATTTTTGGGAAAAGCTAATTCAAGATGTTGAGAAAGAATTTTGGAGTAATATCGATCCACGCATCATTTTGACTACTTCTCTATGGGCTATTAGAGGCAAAAATATGTTGCTCAGAGATTGGTTGAAGTTTCTGAATGAACAGTTGAAGTTAGAGCAGGTATTGTCCTTTTATAAAAAGCATTTCCCAGATGAAGTTCTAGAATATGAGAAGCTGCTTCAACTTACAACTGAAGGCTCAGAGTTAGAGGACTGGAACATTGAAAAATTTGGGCATTTGCAAATAGCGGTCCAACTAACAACTTTACATAGTAGTAAAGGTTTAGAGTACGAAGCGGTAATTGTCGCAGGGACTGAAAATATTAGAGAAGACATGAGTGGTACGCGATTATTTTATGTTGGAGCAACAAGAGCAAAAACACAATTAGCTTTCATATATCGGCCTAAAGAGTATGGTATGACCTCCGAACATATTGAGCACTTAAAAAGACGCTGTGCTCATTTTGATTGTTTCAATCATTACCCTCTGAATTAAGGTGAATTTAGAAGATCGCCAGCGCCTGTTTCAAGTCCACAAGCAGGTCCTCAATGTCTTCAATGCCAGTGGAATAGCGAATGAGACCCTCAGGAATTCCAAAGGCGGCGCGTTGTTCTGGCGTGCATTCGACGTGGCTGGTCGTCGCTGGTGGGCCAATGGTGGTTTCAACCGCACCAAGGTTGGCTGCTGCGTGTGCAATTTGCAAGCGGGGCACAAAACGGCGGATGGCGTCGAAGCTGTTTTCTTTGAGCGTGAAGCTCAGCATGCCGCCATAGCCGCGCATCTGCTGCGATGCAATCTGATGACCCGCATGCGAAGCTAGTCCCGGATAAAACACACCTTCAATTGCCGGGTGATTTTCGAGAAACGTTGCAACTTGCAAGGCGCTCGCGTTTTGCTGTCGAATGCGAAGCTGCAAGGTCTTCATCCCGCGCAGCAGGAAATAAGCAGCCATCGGATGCAGCGTCGCGCCATTGATTTCCCGAAAGTGATAAATCTGTTCAATTAGATCTTTGCGCCCGCAGATGACACCGCCGAGTGCGTCTGCATGTCCGCCAAGGAATTTTGTAGCACTGTGCAGAACTAGATCAGCGCCCAGACTCAGCGGGTTTTGGTTAATGGGCGTCGCAAAGGTGTTATCCACCACCACGATGGCACCCACCTGATGGCCAGCTTTTGCCAAGCGCGCAATATCTAAAATTTTGGTCGTTGGATTCGTCGGGCTTTCTAAGTAGACCAGATCACAGCCTTTGGCAATTTCAGCTTCAATTTGGTCATGATCGGCTGTGTCACAGAGCGTGACGTTGACATTGAAGCGATCCAAAAACTCCGTGAATAGCAGACTGGTGCCACCATAGGTATCTTTGATCGACACCACGCGTTGTCCAGGTCGCAGCAAGCCAAATAGCGTGCTGCTAATAATGCCCATTCCCGTCGATGCGCTAGTAGCGGCTTCGCCACCTTCTAAGAGGCGTACTTTTTCTTCAAAAGCATCAACCGTGGGGTTGGTGTTGCGACCATAAATGTGCCCCGGCTTTTCGCCCAAGGCCACCTGTAGCCACTCATCTACATCTTTGTAGCCAAAGCCAACGCTATGTACGACTGGCACTTGGGTAGCGCCTTGTAACAGTGAGGCTTCTTCACCACCCCAGAGGCACTTTGTGCCCATCATCTTTTCATTTAGGTTCATGGTATTTACTCAGGATTTGGTAAAGGTAAAACGGTTGTGTATTTGATCTCAGAGAGTACGACGCTGGTTGTAATTTGCACGACTTCTGGAATAGGCGTCAACTTTTTTCTTTCGAACTGCTCAAGTGCTTTGCGATTTGGGAAAACAGCTTTGAGGGAATAATCAAATTGCCCAGTTCAGTAGTGGCACTCCAGAATTGCGGGCATGGCTAACGTCAGTCTGCAAGTTTTTCAACAACCGAATCGATTTTGTCCTGCATTGATTGTTCGCGATCCACTCGCGTGCCAACTTTGATGGTGGTCGTAATTCGGGGTGTCCCCATCGCATGCACTGCTTCGTGACACGCTTTGATTGTCGCAAACACGTCATCCCAATCGCCAGAGATGTTGGTGCCATACGCATGCATCTGATGCTCAAGCCCAGCCGCCGCAATAATCCGTTGGCACTCAGCCACTTGTTTTGACACAGAAACGCCAACACCCATTGGCACGACACATAAATCTACTATTGCTTTCATAGCGGAAATTATAGTGCTCTTGGGGCGCAAGCAGACTGTACTATTTGAGCTGAACGCCTTTATCTATCAGCTCAAATGTGCTAAAATATAGTTCTACAACCTCATATCCCGTTCTGTATGGTCTTACTTAAACACTAAAGGATTTTTCATATGACGACTGCAACCATAGAGCACACATACAACTATCTTTTTGAGTCTCAATGGCTCGCTGCACCTGATGGTGGCGAACTTGCATTTGCAACAAGTTCTGCTGGCGCTGGTGTTGTACAACCACACCCTCATTTTTTCCAAGGTCAGCTCACGCAACCGCAGCGCGCAGCCCAACTCCTGTTGGTCTGTGGTCGTGTCGCGCGTACGCGCTTTTATGACCCTGGCTTAGCTCGGCGGCGCGCCTTACTAGATCCCGTTGTGACTGGGCATGGGGACGCCATGCGCTTTGAGTCGTTTTCCTCTTGTAACAGCGTCTATGCCCGCGCCGATTTTTATCCGCATGCGTTAGATGGCGAATTTCTAAGCCCCGGCACAACTAATGTCGATTTTCATCAGCCAATGCGCAGTGCGTTGGCGCGTATTCGGCCACGCCAAGCCGTTGAACTCGCCGTTGGAAAGGAAGAAGTCGCCATTACCACGGGCGGACACAAAACGGTCGAGCGTAAAGTGCCGCTCCC
>JAHDBS010000484.1 GCA_020630225.1 Anaerolineales bacterium
AAGTACCCACCTAATCCCCTTATATGAAATTACGCAACGTTTGGATCATCGAAGATGATTTTTATTCCAGTGACATGATGCTGTCTTTACTCACCCGTGATTGGCGTACGCATGTGATTGAACATACCTATGATTATCAGCGTAGTGTTGACTATCTACATTCGCGCGATATGGATATGGTGCATTATGTATTGCTGGATGTTGAAACGTACTCTGAAACAGATCCTGATTGGCCTTACAAATTACTGGAGCTGATCAAAATACGTCATCCAGATGTGGTTGTGATTGCAACATGTTCGGTCTTATCTGTTTCTACAATTAGACGGGTGCTAAAAGCGGGGTTTGATGGATTGTTACGAAAGGGCGAAATTCGCTATGCCATTGCAGCGGCAACGTGTGCGGCTAGTCATGATCACTGGATTGCGACGCCCTCCATTGTGACGGTAATCAAGAGCTTGCCCGCTAGAGAAGTGCCCAAGAAGATCAGAGAGATTAGTTTTATGTTCGGAGACCCGCCTTACTCAGTGCGGGCAGAGGAAATTATGCGTCTTGTTGCGTTTTTTGGGCAAACCAGTGCTGAAGTTGCGCACGAGCTAGGCTTAGCTGATGGGTATGTAAGGCGCGTGGTGTCGGGGGCTTATAAAGATTTACACATTGATGCCGATGCGGGTCTAGATTGGGTCTATATTCGCAACAAGCTCAAGCATGATGCCCTGACAGATGCGTTATATGAGGACTGGAAGGAAAGTAAGAAGGCAGCTAAAGCGCTGCTAGCGTTCTATTTGTTGACAGCACCTGAGCATATCTTAGACCACAAAGTGCATGTTAACTTTCACTAGCGGTGGGCACGTTTATAACTTTGTGCAATTGCTAAAACACCAAAGGCTAGTATGAAAATGCCCCCAAATATGGGGTTGGTGAGCTGGTCGTACAGGAAGTAAGTGATTGCGGCTAGGAGTGAGCTGAAAAACAAGCAGACAAAGAAAAATAGCCGATCCGCTTCATGTAGCCGCATTTCGGCAAACATCTTCTGGCGATCAACTGGAATGCGTTTTGCGCCAATAACACTCAAGATGACAGGCCCCCAAAGCATGAGGCGCCATGTTGTGATGCTGAAGGAATAGCCAAGCATCGTCGCTGCGATTGACACCAAATATAGGAAGCCTAAGATACCCACAAACCCGCTTAGTGCGCCAGTGACCTTAAGCGTTTTCATTGTGTGGATGGCGTCTTTTGAGGATGTATCAAAAGTATGTTGATCATCTGCAATGGTTACAAGACCAATTACTATTGGAACTAGGACGCCAGCTAAGGCAAAGTCTAAACAAATTCGCAGTAACTGGTCTGGATGAGCTTGCCAGAGCAACAGATCGTCCATAAAAAACGCTGCGAATCCCCATAAAACAAAAACCGCAAATACATAAGAGAAGTGTTCCTGCGCGTAATCAAAGATTTTTGAGAACGCAAAGATAAATTTTCCAGCAAACGTGTGATCTGTATGTGGATCATTAGAGCGGAGTCCTAAGTGCCCAAATAGCCAAAGGAAAGAGCCAACAATACCAGGGCGTTGAATGTAGATATTAGTGTGATTGACCGTCGTTTGCTTGTCGCCTTCTATATAGTCGCCGCTAATTTGATGAGCGGTTTTATCTCCAGCAACATAATCCCCATTGATCTGAGTAAAAATAGCACCCTGATTACTATTCATACTGCTATTTTCATCATTAGCGCTGCCTTCAGAATCGGTTGTCAGCCAGTGACTGGCAATAGTTGTTACTTCAGCATCATCTAACGCGCTGTATCCGCCAATCGACAGAAGTCCGTCGGCCTCTACTCTCGCCTGAATCCCGCCGCCAATAATCAATACCCCAAGCAATTGAACGAGGAGTTCGCGATCTTTGTGTTGGATCTGAGTAATGTCGCGTTCCCAGTTTGACACCGTATCGACTGATACATACAGCGCTTCAGCAAGCTTCGCTTGAGTTAATGGCCGTCCATCTGCCGTTGTACTGTGCGTTCTATGGTGCTTTAGTTGTCTGCCAAAGGTTGTATTCACAATTTACGGGTGTTTCGGAATAGTTTACGGGTAATCCGCAGTTTGTTCGGTTCAAAGTTTCGGCGTGGATTTCTATTATTAGGGCACGTTGAAGCCAGTGCCAACACAGACCAATAGTTGCACTGGGCTCAGCAGAAAATCCAGTTGGGTTACCCAGTACTCCTAGGGCGTAGACGGTCTTCTACGTAGCGCTGGTACCCACGGTGGCCCTCCTAAGTAGGAGGTGCTCTCATGCCTGGAACTAGCGGTGTTGGTGGTTGCTAATTAAGCGCCAAAGAACATGATAGAGTGAGCCGATCTAGACGGCTTACTCTTCTCATTAGACTATGTAGTTTCCTTTCCATTAGCTAGCATTTGCTCAACTTGCATAAGCAAGTTTTGATAGTCACTGTTTAGCGATGGATATTCACTTAATTCCGGATGCTGTGCCATAACAGCTAGGATATGCTGTTTTGCCAGCGCGTAATCTTTGTCTATGTAGTAAGCGAAGCTCTGTGAACATTTGGAAAGCAAGCGTGTTTCAACAGCGATTGCAGCGGTGTCATGAAGCTTGCCTGTAGCGTGATAGTAATGGCTGGCAAGCTTGCGACTACGTTCAGTGCGAAACGTGTGTTCTTGATGCACAGGGGATTGCATAATTGAATAGTACGCATCACCAAGCCAACTAAGAGTACGAATAGCCTCGTCGATTTGGGCGTTGGTTTCGCAAAAAGCAGCGCGTGATTTCAAATATCGAATAGCCGCTAGCGACTTGCCTTGACTCAATAAGATTAAGCCTAGACTTGCCTTGCAACTGCTTACCCAATTTGGCATCTTGTTGCGTTTCGCTACTTGTATGCCGCTAAGTAAAATATCCTCTGCTTGTACCCATTGTTTTTGCTGTCGCCATGCATAGCTTAGTCCGATTGCTGCTCGAACCCAAACTTTTGGCGCTTCGTCAGGCGTAATCAATGCATGACACCTAAAGAATGACTCAATTGCTTGTTCGTCGCGGCCTTGCTGTCGCAGGTAATAAGCATATTGTCTGCATAACTCTGCTTTAGTAATGTTGTCTTCACAAACATCGATAGCTTGAAGAACTAGCTGTAACCAAGCCTTTTCCTCTCCATTTTTCCAGACCATTTCAAAGGCTAATTGCAATAGTTCTGTAACAGTTTGATGTGTATCTTCTTCTTCTAGACCCAGTGTTGAAATATTGCGTAATGTTGCTAGCTCAGTTGCATAGTCAAAAAAGGCAC
>JAHDBS010000485.1 GCA_020630225.1 Anaerolineales bacterium
CCACATCGGCATCGCCACTACAGTCGATGATGCGCTTGCCGTAAGCTGTCGTAAATCCAGACTTGGTATGCAACACGACACCGCGAAGCGTATTGTCTTCTGCGATGACGTCAATCATTTGGGTATGCAGCAGCACAGTGACCTTGGCCTCGCGCAGCATCCCCACTGAAACGCGTTTGTAAGTTGCGCAGTCATGCGTGGCGACCCACGTCTTGCCATAAATTTGCGGATCAGTCAGGCCACCGTTGTTGTAGAGCGTGCTACGAAAGCGCTCAGCAAAGCCAAAGACGACTTGTTCTGGTGTGCCCTTGTGAGGGTCATCCACTGTCATGTATAGCCCGCAAATTGTGCCCGACATTCCGGATACGGCAGCGCCGCCAAAAAATGCGCGTCGCTCAATCAGCAAGACGCTGCGACCTTGTTCCGCAGACGTTACAGCGGCAGAAATGCCAGCTGGGCCACCACCGACAACGATGACATCAAAGTTGCCAAAGATGGGCAGGTCAGATTTGTAACGATCAGGAAGGTTGCGAGAATATGTCATGAGTTTGTGTGGCTTTGAAGTTCAAGTGCACGTACATTGATTTTAGCGGCTAAGGTCTGCCGCTGCCATCCGATTAGCGGCACAACCCGACGCTGATGGCGCAGAAAATAAGGCTGCTGTAGCAAAGGCAAAACTTCTCTTGCGGTTCGCGGTTATAGTTTAGAACGATGCTTATGGCAACAGCCAAGGACTGCGCATGAAAAATTTCGTTCAATATATTGCCATTATGCTTCCCGGCGCAGTGTGGGGCGCATCTTTCATTGCCACAAGCGTCATCCTAGAGTATGTGCCACCCTTTGGCATTGCCATGATCCGCGCATGGATCACGGCCTCTTTTCTCTTCGTCTTACTCAGAATCTTAGGTGCTTGGCCGCATCGTGACTGGCGCGAATGGCTGTGGATCTTACAATTGACGGTCATCAACCTAAGTGCTTACGTACTTACCGCTTGGTCGCAGCAATTTATCTCTGGCGGCTTGGCGACTATCCTCTCTGCAACCATCGCGCTATTTACCGTTATCGTGGCGCACTTTCTCACTCATGATGACCGTTTGTCACGTGCCAAGGTGCTGGGTGTGTTGCTAGGGTTAGTGGGCGTGATTATTTTGGTGGGTGTTGGGACTTTGTCTGAACTGGGCCTCTCGTTGAAAGGCCAGTTGGGTGTACTGTTTGCATCGTTTTTATACGGTCTTTCCGGGGTCTTAGCGCGGCCAGTGTTAGAGCGACAGCCGCAGCACGATAGCAGTTGGGTCCGCCGAATTCGCGTGCTGTGCATGCAATTCATTATGTCTGCCTCGCTCATCACTCCCATTACGTTCGCAATCACAGATCCAACAAGTTTTTATATCCCGCCGCACATCTGGGGCTATTTGCTGTTCTTAGGCATGGGCGTCACGCTGGGCGCACAGTTGGTGTATTACTATCTGATCGAAACCGTTGGTTCGTCGCGCACCTCCATGACCATGTATATGATCCCGATTACAGGCGTGCTCCTCGGCGTTCTACTGCTAGATGAAGTGGTGACGTGGACAATGCCAGTGGCGTTGGTGTTTATTTTGGGTGGGGTGTACGTGGTGAATCGGAAATAATTAATAGGTGCATCGCACCTATGCGACCGATTATTAGGTGGCGTCTAACGCAGGTTGAACGAGGGCGTGGTTTATGAATCGATACAGGTGCGATGCACCTGTATTATTTTAAGGCCCATTCCCGATAAGACGACCTGCCACCAAATTCCGCTTCGATAAAAGCGCTGTCGTAAAGCATGCCCTCACGCAGTCCACTGCACTCGTGCCAGTTGCTCCAACGCCAAGCATCAGGATGATTTACAAAGCCATGCTTGACGGCATTGAAGTGAACGTAACGCATCAACTGATGTAAGTAACGTTTGTCTGTTACTAGCTTTGCCTTATAAGGCCCCTCAAAAATAGTTCCCGAATGGTCAAAGCGCTTGTTATACGCCTTGGTGTAACTGTTGAAAATCCGCTGTGGAAAAAGTCCGGCGCGATTTTCGCCATCCTGCCGGACTAGCCAATGGTAATGATTTGGGAGTAAACACCAAGCGACAGGTATCACCTGCAATTCGTTCATGTACCGGGCCATTTTTCGGATTACAAACTCAAAGTTGCTGGGCTGGTGAAAGATTGAAATCTTGGAGCGCCCACGATTGTAGATGTGGTAATAGTGTCCTTTGTGCCACTCAATTTTGCGTCTCACATAGTGGATTATAGGGAGTTTGTTTTAGGGCTGGCGTTTGAGGTTTGTTATAAATTTTTAGGTGCATCGCACCTATGCGAACGGATTCAGATGATGACTTATGCAAGTTCGATAAGAAGACGGCTTGCGAACCGATACAGGTGCGATGCACCTGTATATTAAATAATCCCCCGCACCCTTCGAATCACCGCCTCATCAATCATCTTCCCGTTGTATTCAAATACACCCGTACCGTCAGCCAAATGCGCGTCATATGCGGCTAACAGCGCTATGGCTTCAGCCTTCTCTTCATCAGAAATGGCCCAAGTTGCATTGATCACATCGACCTGCGCTGGATGAATAGCACATTTTCCAGAAAACCCTAACTGACGCGCTTTGGCGGTGTCAGCCCGCATGCCTGCGATGTTACGGAAATCAGTGTATACCGTATCAATCGCGGGGAGTTCAACGGCAGCGGCGGCATTTACAACGGCGCTGCGTGCATACAGAATTTCATCGCGGTTGGCAGTCGCCTGAGCACCAATAGACGCTACGTAGTCTTCAGCGCCGAGCAATAGGCCTGCTAACGTTGTGGTGTGCGTAACCAATTGGGTGAGGTTCATCACGCCCAACGCGGATTCGATCTGGCCGAAAACAGGATGCGTACAGCCCCAATCCGCAAGGGTATCTAACGCTGATGCCTGCTCTAGCTTTGGTAAGACGATACCGTTGATGCTCGTTGGCAACAGCGCGGCCACATCCAATGACGCAAACGGCGTGTCGATTGCGTTGATGCGCACTAAAACAGTCTTGGTGCCAAATGCAACGTTACTCAGCGCTGCAACCACAGTCTCGCGCGCCACTGCCTTTTGACTTGGCGCGACCCCATCTTCCAAATCAATGATGATCGCATCGGCGTCACTGGCAGCGGCTTTGGTAATTTTGCGGAGACTATCCCCCGGCACAAATAAATAGGAACGATCCATAACGTAATGCACTGCTGAGAACAATAAGTCTTTACAGACAAAGGTTTTGTATTGCCTGTAGT
>JAHDBS010000486.1 GCA_020630225.1 Anaerolineales bacterium
CCTAAAGTTCAACTATTCGGAGAGGAACATCAAAGTAAAGGCCGCTCAAAGAAGTTGAGCGTTTATGCGCTACTGAGCAATTACGAAATACACGGCGATTTACAAATAAATGGTATCACTCAGCCTGCGAGTTAGCCGCTTTTCTTCTTCCGCAAGCTAAGCCGATAGGCGCGTCGTGCTTCTGCGGCTTGGAACCTTTCTTCCTCAAGTGCGGTTTCCAATACTAACCGCGGCACAGGTAAGGTGCCACCATTGCCATCTACAGCCACATACACTGCATAGGCACTATTAGTCAGGGTCTTCTCGCCAGTGAACGGGTTTTCCTTTTCAACCTCCACCAAAATTTCCATCGAGGTGCGGCCAACCCACGTAGGCGTTGCCGTAAACAGCAAAATATCACCAACGTTGACGGGATGTTCAAACGTTACCGAATCAATGAACACTGTTACAGCTAACGCACCTGAATGGCGCATGGCTGCAATGCCACCTGATTCGTCTATCCATTTCATGAGGTTGCCGCCATGCACATTCCCATGGAAATTTGCATGATCAGGGTGCGTCATCACGGCTGTACTAACTCGTGACTCGCTGGGGCGTTTACCGTTCACAGCAGCTTTCGATAAACCTGATTGAGGTTTTCAGCAGACTTTGCCCAAGTAAATTCGCTTGCTCGGCGAATGCCCTTAGCAACTAAGTCTGTGCGTAAAGCAGTATTTTCTAGCGTGTCTATTAATCCGGCTGCCATTGCGTCCAGATCATATGGATCAACACAAACAGCGGCGTCACCAGCAACTTCTGGCAAGCAAGACACGGTAGAGGTAAGCACAGGCGTATGGCAGGCCATTGCTTCTAACATAGGCAAACCAAACCCTTCATATAAAGAAGGATACGCCATGACCTCTGCACCAGAGTAAAGTGCGGCCAAGTCTTCATCATCTACAAAGCCGGGGAAAATAACGCGCGATTGCAAATTGCGCCGCTCAACCTCAGCAAAGATTTCGTCATACAACCACCCTTTACCACCAGCCAACACCAGCTTGATCTCTGTATTTTGCAACTGTTGCATTGCAATATCAAAGGCCTGAATCAGACGTTGATAGTTTTTACGCGGCTGCAGAGTTGAAATGGAAAAGATATATGGCTCAGCGCCAATGCCATACTTTGCCCGTACGGCAGACAGCGTAGCACTGTCAGCGACCGGCACAAACTCAGTCCCCACACCGCTATAAAGCACGGTTACCTTGTCTGCTGGCGTGTTGTACAAGTCAATGAGATCGTCCTTTGTGGCCTGCGAGTCAGCCAAAATGTGGGTGGCACGACTTACAGATCGGGGGACCACTGTGTTAAGGTAAGTGCGTAATCCCGGTGCTGCAGACTCTGGGTCCCGTACAAAGGACAGGTCGTGTACAGTGAGCACGGTTGGGATCTTCGGGGTTGGCGGCAGCGTAAAATCTGGAGAGTGGTAAAGATCAACACTCCCTGTAATCAGCGTTACAGGAACTGGTAGCTGTAATCGGTGCCAGCCTCGTGCAAGCCAAATATCGTGGAATGGCAATTGGCGAACGCGAAAGTTTTGAGGCAGCGCTGGCAACGCATGTGGCACGGGATTATCAGACGCAAAGAATAAGCGATAGTCAAACCCATCTTGCCGTTGCGCTGTAGCTTGCAACAGCTCGCGCACATAGCGACCAATGCCGCCGCCTTGCCGTACGGCTGCGGTGACTTCTAATCCAATGCGTGGCATCTGAATTAGTCGACGTCGTTATACGTCCAATAACGATTGACGAAGAAATTCCAGAACAGCACGACCATCGTTGCAACGAGTTTCGCAGGAACAAAGCCGCTAAGCGCTAGGCCGGTTAGATTATTGACAAACTGCATTGGACCAGCAAAGACTGGTTCTAAGCCAAACACAACCCCATTATTGATGAACAATCCAACAATGCTAACCACAGCAAACTGTCCTAACTGTGCAAAGATCGACTTTTCGCGTGAGTCTGGGTAAGTCCAATAGCGATTGAGAATAAAATTGCTAATCACAGCCGCAACAAACCCAATTGTGTTGCCCGGAATAATATTCCAGCCAAAACCTTCAATCAGGGTTGCGCCAATGCCAAAGTCAAGCACAAATCCAATTGTGCCGACAACGGCAAATTTCAAGAATCGCTCAAGCTCCTTACCGCCCATGTTCCGGAGTTTATTAATCATTTAGCCTCTACTTCTCTGGATGTTTGTTTTGTCTGCATATGGAGTGCAGCTAATATGCCAAGCAACACGCCAAAGTAAATGTGTAAGTTATTTACGTAGAGGTTGTCAAGCAGGTGATGGATGGTCAGGTGCGTCCACACGCCTAAAAGGCCCAGCGCAACACCGCGAGCAATACCATTAGTAAAACGGATGGTGCGTAACGTCACGCCAAAAATTGCAACCCACAACAGCACGTATCCTAAAAGGCCAATCACGCCAGCTTCAGCAAGAAAGTTCAAATAGATATTATGGGCATGGCCTAAGCCGACTTCCCAACGCGGTAACCGAAAGGTTGGATAAGCCGCATCATAGCCGCCAAGTCCAATCCCAAAAACTGGGGCAGACCGAGCCATGTCAATGGCTGCTTGCCACTGTGCAAACCGTTGCATGGTGGAGAAATTCGCGTCTGTAATTTGCGCAGCGCGGATGTCGTCAAATTGTAGAACTTCCAGTACCGCATCAGCACGAGCCACAATTGCTGCTGGCAACAAATTGTTCTGCCAAGCAAAAATTCCACAAACCAAAACCAGCCCTGCAACAGCTACGCCCAAGGAACGCTGACGCGGAATTAAGACGGCCATTGTTGCAGCAGCAGCTACCCCGCCTAGCCATGAGCCACGCGAGTACGCAAACGCCATCCCGGCAATAGCAGCGAGCATCACTGCGCTTGCGCCTGCCAGCCAAAGCCAGTCAGACTTCATAAATTTTGTTCGGTCTTGCAGCCAACGCGTGACATAACCAAAGCAAATGCCGAAGGCAAGCGGCCATGACATGCCTAAAAATCCGGCAAACGGATTAGGCTGTTCGAACGTCCCATAGGCGCGATAAACCCCAGGCGAAACCAAGAAGAACTCTGGCCCTGTCCCACGCAAATATGCTTGCCAATAGCCCAAGGCTACTTGAAATATCACCAGAATGCCTAGGAAAATCGCATAGTTACGCATGGGCACCCCGGCATGAATACGCTCGGCGACAATGAGCATGATGAGGGTAACTTGCAGCCACTTCACCACTTCTTC
>JAHDBS010000487.1 GCA_020630225.1 Anaerolineales bacterium
TGAGCGAAATCAACTTTGATGACATCAACTTCACCATCAACTTTGACAAGCGCGAAACGTTTATTCGCGGCAAGCGGGTAGAACTCTCACCTCGCGAATTCGATTTGCTCGCTGCATTGGTGCGTAATTCAGAAAAAGTGATGAGCCGCGAAGACTTGGTCACCGAAGCCTGGGGGCCAGAAGGCTACCAAGCGCTAGACCACTTGAAGCTGTACATTTTGTACCTACGCCGTAAGTTGGAAGCTAACCCTTCCCGCCCAAAGATGATCCTCACTGCGCGTGGGGTTGGCTATCGCTTTAGCCCATCTGCCAATTAGGGCAACTCAAGTCTAAAAATAAAAACGGGTTCCATTTGGAACCCGTTTTTTGTTTAAGTTAGTTGTAACATAGCCCCAAGGCTTGCCTTGGGGTAACGCTAAGTGTTACATCAGTTCTTCGTAAATATTGAAGACGTCTTCACCCTTGAAGCGTGCAATGTCGTTGGTTTCGTTGATCGCATCTTCATAGAAGAAGCTAGGTAGGTCGTCATCTGCTGAGGTGAAGCCAGCAGCAACGTTGAACTCGCGTTCAAGGCGCAGTACGTCTTTGCCCAACTGCGTGAACCAGTCTGGGGTAACGCTGGTGTCATGCGCACCGTTCATGGTGTTTGCAATAAATTCCAGGTTTGGCCCGGTGACCGATCCACCAAAAATGCACAGCCCAACTGAGTCGTTGTAGGCGCTTTCAATTTGTTTTTTCAGGCTGACTTCCAGCAAGTGCGCAATGTCTTTGTCTTTAGAGACATAGCCAGCGACGTTCCCAGCGGTGTGATCCGCACCTTGCGCGGTGGTCATCATTGAGATGCCGGTGACTTCAATCACGCGGGGATCGTAAGCGCTAATGCCTTGGCGTTTGATGACCGGAACGCGCTTGGCGTTGTAGTGTTCACCCACAACCGCTGCCCCGTTAGCCCAGACTTTACCAATCTCCGTGCCGTTACGAATTTCAACATCCAATGCGTTGGTGAGGAATTCCATGTCACCCCAGTCTGCCAGACCTTGGTCTAGCAAAACGCCCAGCATTGCACCAGCTTCAATGGTGTCGATGCCAAGGTCATTGGCAATCCCGTTTAGTAGAGCCAAGTCATCTGGTTCTGAAATGCCGCAGTTTGTCCCGAGCAAGCCAATGGTTTCATATTCAATTGGCGATGCGATTTCATTGCCGTCTTCGTCAACATAGACATTGCTGCATTGAATGACACAGCCTGGCATACAGGCATGGGTGTGCTTCCCCCCACGCGAATTGTTGAGGTCACGAATATAGTCGCCACCCATTTTGAAGGGTTCGTCTAAGTCCAGATCTACGCTGCCTTGTGAAAAGTTTTTGACAGGCAAGCCACCTTTTTGGTTGATGATGTCGGACATCCCCATGGTGCCAATTTGCTGGAAGAAGCCCGTAATAAGCGGGCTATCATTGAGCTTAGCCGCATATTCTTTGAGGCCGTTGAGCACTTTCTTACGATCATGAAAGGTTGGCATTTTCTTCATGTCAACCACAACCGCTTTGATCTTCTTGCTGCCCATCACCGCGCCAACGCCACCACGCGCAGCGATGCGGGTTGGACGACGGTCAGAGTCACTAAACGCGATCCCCGCAGTCAAGCCTTGGTATTCCCCAACCGGACCACACAACCCCAATGACACCTTCTTGCCATATTTCTGATGCAAGATTGCCGCAGCTTCAAGGTTACCTTTGCCCATGACATCATCTGCCGGATCAAAGGTGATGCTGCCGTCTTTGTGGAAATGCAGAATTGCCCAGTCATCACGCTGACCGTGCAGGGTGAAACCTGCAATTTCAAGCTGCCCAAGTGCGTAACTAAACGTCCCGCCGCCATTGGCTTCCTTGATGCCACCCGTCAACGGGCTTTTGCAACCAACGCTGGTGCGGTTGGCGTTAGAGAAAGAACTGC
The DNA here is from genome assembly GCA_020630225.1 of Anaerolineales bacterium. Lineage (GTDB taxonomy): Bacteria > Chloroflexota > Anaerolineae > Anaerolineales > UBA6668 > JAHDIM01. Next base: position 1,952 of record JAHDBS010000487.1, read on the forward strand.
CGGCAAACGGCCCCGCAGAAAAGATTAGCGGGTTGTCTGGGCCTAGTGGATCAACGGTGGCTACGTTGCCTTCCACAAGCTTCTTCGCGATGAGATAACGTCCCGCCTTGAGGATGTCTTCACCGTGTAATTCAGTGGCGGTTATGTCACCACTGTTTAGGTTAATGTCGTAATACGTTCGCATAATGTCCTTTCGATTACCACGCAAAGCGCTTTTTAGCTTGCTTTGGCTGGATCCAACGTCTGTGGAGTGGCACCGTTCCAAGTGGCACTCCACAGACGTTCAAAATCGTAGATCCAAGGCTTGTTATGGATCTACGACATGGTTATCACGCAAAGTGCTTTGCGTGATGCTTATTATTTTGAATTTATTCTACTCTGCCTTCAGTTCTTGCAGTGCAATTTTCCGCGCCTTCGTGAGCATATCTTTACGCTTGATGGCTGAAATGGTGAGCATTCCAGACAGTAATGCACCGCCAACACCGCATGTGACAATGTCTTGCCCAGTCAGATACAGGTTCTTGATGGGCGTTTGCGGACGCAGCCACGTTTGCTCAAACCGATTTGGATCGTGTTCAATGCCGTACAGCTCGCCGTTTTCATAGCTCACAAAGTCTTTGGTAGACAGTGGCGTAGACAGCTCATAATGATCAATCTTGCCGCGTAGCTGTGGCTCGTAATGGAACAGCACTTCCAGTAAGCGCTGGCTAAGCGTTTCTTTTAGCGCGTCGTAGTCTTCGCCACGGCGTTTCCACTTGGTGCCTAACCATGGTTCGAACATTTCCCAAGTGGCAAGCGTGATGATGTCCACCGTCGCGCGATTTGGATACCGTTCATCCCATGTTGGATCTTTGGCAGACGGGAACGAGATGTACACCAGCGGGAACTCCGCTTCGTTTGGGTTTTCCATGAACGCATCAAAATTGGCGTCATGGTTATATTTACCTTCAGGGTAGACCCAATAATTTGCTTTTTGTAGGCCTAAATCAGCAGTGGATTCTTTGAAGCCAATGTACAGTGCCAAGTGTGCAACAGATGGTTTGACCTGCTCTGTCTGCGCAGGCAGGCCCAGCTTGCTAGACAGATCCGCAGGCAAGAAGCGCTTGTATGTGTTCATGACCCCGGCGCTGCTAATGATGACTGGCGCAGACAACTCGCGCCCATCTTCTAAACGCACGCCGGTCGCTGTTTTGCCGTTGACAATAATTTCAGCGACCCCTGCGTTGGTCAGTACAATACCGCCGGAATCTGCAATGGTTTCGGAAATCGTTTCGGCAATGCGGGCTGAACCGCCAACTGGGAAGG
>JAHDBS010000488.1 GCA_020630225.1 Anaerolineales bacterium
CAACATACGCATTTTGTGGAAGTCGCGGACAACTTTTATCCGTATGGCATTGGGCGTGTGCATCGCCACTTGCCGGAAATTGAGCAAGGCATGCGCAGTTTCAATGCTGATGCACCAAATTTGATTTTTTCACCACATTTGTTGCCTGTGCCACGCGGCATCATTTCAACGATTTATGTGAAGTTGAAGTCTGGCATTTCCGTTGATCAAGTTCGCACGGTGCTCGAAATAGCCTATGCTGATGAGCCATTTGTAAACGTGCTGCCTGCGGGTGAGCTTGCTTCACTTGCACACGTTGTCCATACTAACCGCTGTGTCATTAGCATCACGGATGCTGGTGACACCGTCATTTTGACCTCGGCCGAAGATAATCTGGTCAAGGGTGCGGCTGGGCAAGCGGTTCAAAATATGAACGTGATGCTGGGGTTGGAAGAGACCATGGGGTTGCTCTAATGCGCGTCATCAAGATTGGCGGCAATGAGCTAGATAATCCTGAGTTCTTAGCTGGCCTCGCCGCAGCTGTCAAAGACCTTGCCGAGCCACCAGTCATTGTGCACGGTGGCGGCAAAGCGATTGCTGACTTGCAAACCAAGCTTGGTATTTCCCGTGAGAAGGTCGAAGGCTTGCGGGTTACCAATGCCGAGTCAATGGTCGTAGTACAGCAGGTGCTCATTGGCCAATCCAATAAAACGCTGGTGACGGCCTTGTTAGCCGCCGGCGTTGACTGTATTGGCCTCAGTGGCATCGATGGGCAACTGCTACAGTGCCAAAAGATGCAGCACCCAACGGCTGACCTAGGTTACGTTGGCGAGATCATCAACGTGCGGGCTGAGCTGTTGCAGCGGATTTTAGACATGAAAATTGTGCCAGTGGTTGCTCCGGTTTCCATTGGAATTGAGGATCTACATCCATACAATGTCAACGCAGACAGTGCTGCCGCGGCTGTTGCCGCTGCTCTTAATGCCGAGTCGCTTGATTTTGTCTCCAATGTGCCCGGCGTGCTCAATGCAGGGGCAGTTGAGCCAAACCTTGATGCCACCCGCATCCAAGCGCTGATTGATACTGACGTCATCACAGATGGCATGATTCCCAAAGTAAAAGCAGCTTTGGGTGCCGTTGAAAGCGGTGTTAATCAAGCCAGAATTGTAAATTTAGCCGGCATGAATGATCTTGCAGCCGGAACGACGATTGTTTAGTGGGTTAGTTTGCCAGTTTGCTGGTTGGTTGGTGAGGCGTTTCTCACCGTAGAATTACAGCGCAGCAAACGAACCAACTAACAAACTAGCTAACCAACAAATTATCAAACCAAATCATGAACAACACTATTGCATTGGAACAGGCCCATATTGTCCCAACCTATGTGCGTCCAGAAGTTGTGTTTACACACGGTGAAGGACCATATTTGTTTGCGGAAGACGGTAGTCGGTATTTGGACTTTACGTCTGGGATTGCGGTAACCTCGCTGGGACACTCGCATCCAGAATGGGTAGCAGCGGTGCAAGCGCAAGCGGCAAAGCTGGTGCACGTCAGCAACTTGTATCACACAGAACCACACGTTGGCGTTGCAAAGCGCATTGCCGACAACTCTTTTGGGGACCGCGTATTTTTCTGCAATTCAGGGGCGGAAGCAACCGAAGGAGCGCTCAAATTTGCGCGGAAGTATGCCAAACAAAGTGACAATGCTGACAAAGTGCAGCTCATTGGCTTTTCGGCTGGCTTCCACGGTCGCACCATGGGGGCGCTGGCGGTGACGTACAAAGAGAAATATCGCACGCCATTCAAGCCGGTTATGCCGGGTGCAGGCTTGGGAACATTCAATGATATTGATGGCCTCGATGGGCTGATTGATGACAACACTGCCGCTGTCATTGTTGAGCCAATGCAAGGCGAAGGCGGCGTCAATCCGGCTGATCGTGAATTCTTGCAAGGGTTGCGCGCGCTGTGTGACAAGCACGATGCGCTGCTTATTTTTGACGAAGTGCAAGTTGGTCTTGGCCGGACGGGTAAGCTGTGGGCGCATGAACACTTTGGTGTGATGCCCGACATCATGACTCTAGCAAAACCGCTCGCGAATGGATTGCCAATTGGGGCAATTGTATGTTCTGAGAAGGTTGCGCAAGTCATGGCACCGGGTGACCATGGCAGCACGTTTGCGGCGGGGCCGTTGGTCTGTCGGGCTGCTGAAGTGACCTTTGACATCATCAATACGCCGGACTTCCTAGCCAATGTCACTGAAATTGGAGACTATCTCAAAGCGGAACTGAGCGCGATTGATAGTCCGCATATCAAACAAGTGCGGGGCATTGGGTTGCTACTTGGGATTGAAATGGACGTTGAAGTTGGGCCATTAGTGGCTGCTGCACGTGACCATGGCTTGCTCGTGATTAGCGCCGGGCCAAATGTCTTGCGTCTAGCGCCAGCGTTGACCATTACTAAAGAACACGCCGACGAAGCACTTGCGGTGCTAAAACAAGTCATCGCCAACGCGTAGGAATTCATTATGACTGTCGTCGCTGCACTCCCAGACCATATCCCCGGCATCGTGCGTCTGATTAAGGAACACGCGCGGCGTGGGGACGTCTTGCCGCGGTCCATTGAGAATATCCAAGACACGCTGCCAGACTGGGTGGTGGGGTTGTCTGAAGCAGGCGATGTGGTTGCGTGCGGTTCTTTGCTGCAATACACGCCAACGTTAGCGGAAGTGCGTTCGCTGGTGGTTGATGAATCACAGCACGGCCAAGGCTGGGGACGCCGGATTGTGGCTGAACTCAAAGTGCAGGCGCAACACCGTGAGATCCCAACTTTGTTTGCGCTGACCCGCGCTGTGCGTTTCTTTTTGCGTCAAGATTTCATCGTGGCACGCAAAGATCAATTCCCAGAAAAGGTTTACAAAGATTGTTTGTCGTGCCCAGTGCTCGACAACTGTGATGAAGTGGCAGTGGTTTACGCTGTTACGCCGCAAGAAATATAAGGGGCCATTTGATTCAGCGATTTTTTAACACGGATAGGGAGGAACACGGATTTTCATCTGTATGCAAAAATCCTTTGTCCCGGCTAACACATAGGTAAAGATACAGGCCGCAGATAATCCGAACTACAGGTGATTTTGTTCATAACAATATCCGTGTTCCTCCGCATCCGTGTTAAGAATCAACAATACCCTTCAACTAGTTACAGAAAAAGACTAACTTGCATATGACAATTTCATTCCCTTTAGATTTAGACGGTTCAGTTACATCGCCCAAAGG
>JAHDBS010000038.1:0-18096 GCA_020630225.1 Anaerolineales bacterium
GTTAGCGCGTTTTGTGCCCAATAAGGCATATTTTTGGAGATCAGGCTGCATTAGGTAATGATCTCCGGCAGTGTTTTGAGTGGAATCCAGTTGCCAGCGACGTTGAGCGTGACGGCATCAAAAGTAGTGCCGTTCCAGTAGCCAAACACGCTGATGGGAGCTTGTTGTGAATAAACCTGCAAATACCAATTGGCTTTACTAGTCATGTTGACAGGCAATGCTTGCCGCTGGCTATCCTGTAAGTAAATCTGACCTTGGTGAACATTCACTGCAACTTTACTGAGTAAGGTTGGGAGTTGTGCGATCCAAGGGTGGGTAAGGATGCTGGTTTGAAATGCAGTGGTAACAGCTTGTAAGTCTGTCGGTAACGGATGGGCAACAGAATGTGCTTTGGTTTCAAAGCTGAGTTGTTCAGGGTAAGCCTGTAATTGCAATTCTGATGGGTAATAGCGTAGCGATCCTGTGACGGTGACGCCAGGCATCAGGTGCATATCTGGTTTTTGACGGCTATGGGCAATGCCCGTGAGCATGGCAAAACGTTGGGTTGTTTGCCCCCACAGCACGACAGTTACCATTTGCCGCTTGCGGATGGTACTGAGTTGACGGTCTAGTACAACCCAAGTGTCAACCACGGCTTCATCTGTTTCTTCAGCAAGACGACTGTTATGCCATCCGACTGTTGTGAATAGGTCAAATTGGGTTTCAGGGGTAAGCGTCTCAAAGTGCTTGAAACTTTGAGAGAGCAAATAGAGCTTGCCTAACTCTGCTAAGACAATGTCAGCCCAGTTTTTCTGGTTTGCAATGGTCTTAGGCAGCTGCTCAATTTTGACGGCAATGGCAGGGCAATAACTGTCGTTTAGCCGACGTGACATGCTCATCCAGTAGCCTTTGGGCTTATCTGGAGCATTGGCAAGTCCATTATCAATGATGTCCAGTAACCATGCTTCTAAGTCAGCCATGCCAATGCGAATATAGTGCAGTCTTTGGGCTGCATTGCGCTTCCATTGGATTGGGCTACTTGGCGTTTGCCGAAAAAACTGAACTGTTGAAAAAGCAGGGTGAGACTTTGCGACGTTTAGCCACTCTGGCAGAGCGGTGTCACTAAATAGTTCTGTAGCCCGGTGTTGAAGCAGCCATAAACCAACGCCGTGGTTGCAGGGGTAGCGTGCAGACTTGCACGTGCAGGCGTAGGTCTTGGCATCAAGATCTATGCTGGTGCGATAGCTGACTTTTTGTCCGCAAAAATCACCCCAGACAAGGGTGGTGTGCTTACCTGTGTTTTGCCAGACTTCAGGTCTGGACGTGTCAGGTAAGGCTTTGAGCAGATATTTATCGTTTGCAACGGCAACAATATCGGCAAATGGGGGCAGGTAATCGGTCAACTGGCTGTGTGGTCTTTCTTCTTATCGCATTTAGCGTTGTAATGAGAATAGCATGGCTGCGTTAGCGAAGTGTAGGCGTTGACTATTTTGCGGTTAAAACAAAGCGAGCTTCTCAAATGCGACCAGAAGTCACTAGAAGCTCGCTTTGCTATGGGGTTACGCTGTACCGTAGTTTACGGTTCAATCATCAAAGAGTAGCTTGCGCCACGCGTTGTATATTGTGATGTCCCAGAGACAACCACAACAACAGCGCTTTCGGCTGGAATGCTGACTGGAATAGTTGCTGCGTTGTTTTCATCCAATGTGATGGTGTCAACTGTAATGGTATCGCCAGTGTACGTGACTGTTTGTACAGCAAACGTTTGTGGGATGGCATTTGCAAACCAGACAAAGCCTTCTGCATTCCAGTCACCAGGTCCTTCTGAGAAGTCTTGGAAATAGCCTAGTTCTGGAATAGCAATATCATCAATTAGCCAGCCGGAACGTGTCAGGCCTGGGTCGGTTACATATTCAAAGCGGATGAGCACTTCCCCGCCCACGTAAGGGGTTAGGTCAATGGCTTCAGGCAGCCACAGAACTTTTTTATCCCCAGAAATGTTGGTGTAGCCCCAGCCTAAGTTCTGGTCTTCAGGATCTTCATCGGTGCCGAGTTTTGTTTCGAGGATTTGCCAAGTGGCGCCACTGTCTGTGCTGATTTCAACATAGCCGTAGTCATACCCGTCTTCAATCGCAAACCAAGTCTGATATTCCAAGGTAGCACTATCAAGACCGCTAAGATCGAAAGCGCGGGTCATTTTGGCTGCACCGTTGTTTACACGGTTTGCCCACATGGCATATTTGCCGCTGTATGCACTGCCATCAATGACTTGGATCATCTCAGTGCCATCAAAGGTGATGGTGTAGTCCCCTTCACAAGTAAAGCGATGATATTCCACCCCAAACTGGCGTACTTTGCCTTCATATTGTTCGGCTGGCGGACACAGTTTATTGTCAGTCATGTAGACAGGCTTTGGAATGATCCCTGTGTTTTCGTTATATGCGTAGCGCGCATTGACGCTTGCATCATTGACAAGATTAGCAATGCGCCAGTCGATAAAGACATCGGTGGCGTCTAATCCTTGGCCTTGGAGCGTTTCAGTTAGCGCATCTAAGCCATTGGCATCGCTTGCGACCCAGCGACGCGTGAAAGAGTCGCCAAAGCGGTCATATACATATTTCACAAATAAATATGACGCGCCGTAGCTAGGAAGCGGGCTACCAAAGCTAGGCCAGCTATTCAGCTGTGTGTCTGGATTGAGCATATATTCGCGGGTTGGGCCAATGTCACCAAACCCAAGCAAAAACTCAGCCAGTTGAGAGTAGCCTTCATTGGCCCACGTGTCTTCGTCCGAGTCGACGTTGTGTTGGACCATATGTTGGAACTCGTGTGCCAATACGCTCGGGAAGGAACGTGGATCAAGGTTGTCTGCGCTTAGAAAGAACATCTCCTTCTGATTAGAGAACTCATAGCTCAATTCGTGCTGGGTATCAGCGCTGCTGAAATAACCGCCAATTGCGCCCAAATTTGTGGCGTACAGCACATACAGCCTTGGGTCACTGTCAATGCCAGGGCTAGCCTCAGGCCCGAAGAAATCCACAATGGTTGGGTAAGCGCTTGATGTAAATGAATCGATAGCGCTAATCACATTGTTGATGTTCATATTGATGCCTTCTTCGGCAAAATTTAGCCCATCTTCTGCAAAGAAATAGACGACATCCGTCTTGTAGATCAACTCAGCGTCTAGTTGCCGTGGGTCTTGATCAACCGCATCGGTGTCACTGGCAAAGAACTGAACAATGTCGCCAATTTCATAATCTGTTGGCTCTGTAGCGGCAAGTTCGGGAATATCTTCTCCGGAAATCCGAATCTTGAGGTCACGCAGATTTTGTTCTTCAACAACACTGTCCAAAACCCGTTGCAGCATGGCTTCTGCATCTTCTTGTTCTAAAGGCACTGGGTCAGGTTGCGGCGGTTCGGCAGTAGGCGTTGGTGTTGGCTCCTCAGTTGGCGTAGCGGTAGGTTCTGGTGTGGGTGTTTCCGTTGGAACGTCTGTTGGCGCCTCTGTGGGTGTTGGGTCTGGGGTGTTGGTTGGAGCGGTTGTAGCCGTTGGTGCTTCTGTAGCTGGCATAGCTGTTGGCTCAGGCGGCGGGGGGCTGCTGCAAGCAACGAGCAGTGTGACTAAGGTAAGTAGTAACAGTTTTTTCATGCGCGTGTCCTCAATGTGTCGTGATGATTGTTAGTTTACCAAGAGCCAGTTCACCTTTTTACAACCCCATTACATCCCGTCAATATCTGCCTAACACCCAGCCGATATTCTCTTTATGTTGATAACGAAAAACAAATGTAACTGTTCTGCCGCGCATATGTAACGTCATTGCTGAGCCAGTAGAACAAGCACGGGGAATTAGACAGTGACCACACTACAAGTGAAATGGCGCAACTTGCGTGATGAATATGACTTTGGCAGCCAAACAGTCAAACTGCCAGCGACTATAGGGCGCTCGAAACAAAATACAGTGAGCCTGCGTCGTCCAGGGGCGGGAATTTCACGACAGCATGTCCAAATTGTGCTAGATGAACGCGGTTTACTTGTACGCGATTTGCAAAGTACAAACGGCGTATATGTGCGTGGACATCAGATCAGCGAGGGATACATCCCAACGGGAGGCACCTTTGTGATTGGTTCATATGAGTTCACCGTGGCCCCAAGTGTGCGCTGTGCAAATTGGCAGTGTGCCAAGCAAGTTGAGCCTAATTTAGTCATCTGTCCTTGGTGTGGTCGCTTCCTAGCAGATGCACAAACGCACGTTGGCTACAGTCACCCCGTCAAAATCAAACACTAAATCAAAATAGATATGAATTCTGAAACACACCACTTACGGTTGACGTGGCGTGATCCAGCCACTACGGAGCAACGCGAACTCACTGCAGCGCTGCCGATTAGTATTGGTCGACATCCTGACAATACGCTAGTGCTGTCTAGCAAGTTGCTTTCAGGTAACCATGCGTTATTGCAGGTTGCTAATCATCAGCTGCAGGTTATTGACTTGGATAGTCGCAATGGCGTTTTGCTCAATGGTGCCTCTGTGGATGGCACGGCAACGCTGACAAACGGAGACTTTCTTCAAGTCGGGCCGTTTAGCTTCCACGTTGACTGGCGCGGCTTGCCAACAGCTAAGCCGCAACAGGTGTCGGTAGCACCAACGGTGTTGGACACAACCTTTACCTCACAGTCGCTAACGAATGTGATGGCGTTGCCAGTCGAAGCGCGTACAGCACACATGGAGTTTCCTCCGGCTGTATTTGCAAATACCAAAGTCAATTTGAGCGACTTAGCGCATTACAGCAATATTGAAACGGTCACCTACCTCACGATTGGGGGCGGACTAGGCAGCTTTGTGTGGGTCGATCACCTGCGTGTGTTTGGGGTGCCAACCCAAGAAATTGCTTCAATTGGCTTTGAATCTAAGCCGCAAGATCGGTTTGTGCGTTTGGCTGGCAATTCACAAATTCCAAACCATGAACGCCTACGGTCTAATTCAGACGCTTGCCCAGACAATTTGTGGGGCTGGCCGGGATATGCAGTGCGTGAAATCTGGTCAGATGTAACGCATGGCCGTTTGAAAAACGCAGCCAATGTTAGCTGGCAAATTTTCAATGAACCCTTTGTTCAGACCTATACCCCCAAGAAGGGTCAAGTCTTTTCTTCATTAGATACAGAAGCAAAACGTATTAGCTGGCAGGCGATTGCGCGCCAAGGACGTGCGCGTGCCATTCGTAAAACAACAGATGGGCGCTATGTCGTGGCGTGGTCACAGCAAAATGCAGATGGATCGACCACGCATCGTTTGATGGTCTGTACATACCTGCACTTAGCGGTGGGCTATCCACGTATTCGATTTTTGCCTGACTTACAAAAGTATCGCGAAGAGACGGGCGACCAAATGCATGTTTTGAACGCCTATGAAGAACATGATGATGTCTATGACGATCTTGCAGCGAATGGTGGCACCGTGCTCATTCGTGGACGTGGGATTGTTGCATCACGCATTATTCAGCGCATTTACGAGACCCGCCAAGCAAGCGGTGCCCAAATTCATATTGTGCACCTAATGCGTACTCCGCTGACGCAGGGCAGTCAATATGGTTATGTCTCGCGAGATGTGCATAACCACTGGGAGTTACAACCGTTCAACTGGCCTAAAGCCTGCTGGGGCGGCCCGATGCGTAATCAGTTGGAGCATGCTGACGATGAAACCCGAAAGGCGCTTTTCAAGTCTTGGGGGGGCACAACAACTGCCGACCGGAATGACTGGCGCGAAATGGTAGAGATTGGTCTGCAGGAAGGCTGGTATGAAATTCATTTTGGGCATGTCTCAGAGGTAACACAAGCTGCGAACGGGCAAGTATTGACCCATTTACTAAGCAGTAGTGGCGCCGCAAAACAAACCCAGTTACTTGCTGACTACATTATTGATGCGACAGGGCTGATTGCGGAAATCGATCAGAATGCGTTGTTAGCCGACTTATGTGCGCATCATCATCTACCGCGTAATGGGCAGAATCGATTGCCTGTCACCGCAGACTTTGAGATCGAAGCCCTGCAAAATGGCGCAGCGCGGATGTATGCCTGTGGCGTTGCGACACTAGGCGGCCCTTATGCGGCTGTCGACAGTTTCCTTGGGTTGCAATATGCAGCGCAACGCAGCGTGTACCACTTAGCCAAACAACGTGCTCCGCGACTTCGACGTCTGAACGGCGTACGTTCTTTCAATCAATGGACCCGCTGGGCCCGAGGAGTAGCACCATGACCCCAACATTATTTGGACGCTGGCAAACGCGTTTCTTTTTACTCATGCTTATTGGCGTCCCGATCACGATTGTGTTTACGGCGTTTGCGCCAGGGGTGGGCCCGCTGATTATTCTGTTTTTAGTCATGGTGCTTGGCTTTGGCTGGGATGTGTTCTATCAGCTTATTCAACGGCAGCGCTGGGATCAGGATTGGCCGCCCGTCTTGCAATTGATGGCCGGTATTGTTGAACTGTTGTTGATTCTGACCTTGGTGTTTGTCATCGACATCTTGCCAGGCCCAACGCCTAACCCGATCTTTTTCTTAGCGCATTATTGGACGGTATGGGTCGCAACATTTTTGGCGTCTCAAAGTCTAATGCGTCTTGTTTTTCCACGTTGGCGTTTCAATGGTGGTCAGTGGCTGGGCTAATGTCCGCTTTCAAATCTTATGAGTACTATGAATCAAATTGACCGTTATGAAGTGCTGTCAGAGTGTGGCAGTGGTGGTATGGCAAAGGTGTACCATGCCTATGACCCTGATCTGGATCAAGAGGTTGCGGTCAAGCTTATTCGCGCAACCGTCAGTGATGATCCGCAATATCAAGATCGATTTCGGCAAGAGTGTCGGCTGTTAGCTAATTTGAATCACGAGGCCATTGTGCCAATTCTCAACGTGGGTCAATATGCAGACCGTCCCTATTTTGTAATGCCCTTTATGCAGGGTGGGTCGCTCAAGCAAAAGCTTTTAGGTGGACCGCTTGCAGCCACTGTCGCATTAGAGATTATTGAACGCATTGCAGGCGCGCTAGACGTTGCACATGCACAAGGCATTGTGCATCGGGACATCAAGCCGCACAACATTCTGTTTGATGCTGACGACGAAGCTTACTTGGCCGACTTTGGGATTGCGCGTTTGCTAGACAATGAAGCCACGCTGCACACCATGACCATGATTGGTACCCCAGAATATATGGCGCCAGAGCAGGTCTTAGAAGGAAGTCTTAGCCATCAAACCGATATTTATCAGTTAGGTGTGGTGCTGTTTCAAATGCTAAGCGGCTCACGTCCCTTTGAAGGGGCTGCGCACCATGTGATGACCCAACACCTGCATGCTGAGGTTCCAGCTGTCTCTACACTCAATGCGAGCTTGCCGCAAAGCATTGATACTGTGATTGCCAAAGCAATGGCAAAAGACAGTGCTGACCGTTACGAAACGGCCACCCAATTAGCCGATGCGCTGCGCGCTGCCATTCATCCTGCAACTGCAAATGCTGCTATCTTAGGGGCGGTCGCTTCTACTACACCAATTAGGTCTCTAAACCCAGTCGCTTGGGTAGTCGGGATTGGGTCAACCGTTGTTGTATTGATTTTTGGGGCTACCCTTGTGTTCCAAGATGTATTACCAAGAGAAGTGCGCGGCGTTTTGGATGACGTCACACAGTTTATTGGTCTCAACAACGGCCGCCGTCGCGCTGATGTTGAAATTGTTCCAGTCGATCAGATTGAGATAGCAGAAGAAGCTGAAATTGCAGAAGTAGAAGTATTTGAGCTAGAAGCGGTGTCCGGGGAAATTGCCTTTGCACTCACGCCAACACCAATCGTGAGCCCCACCAGCCAAGCCTCGACGCCGACAGAAGTTACGCCAACTGCAACAGAATCGGTTGTGGATGGTGATGCAATGGAAGCGCGGATTGAGTCCCGCGAAGACACGTTCGCAGCACTTGATGGTGACGATGAAGTGTCGCCGACTCTAGTGTCTCCAACAGCCGTACCAACCAGCGTACCAACAGAGGTTGCTCCAACCGTCACACCAACGGTGGTGCCAACAGCTATTCCGACTGCTGAAGCAACAATTGTGGCCGAGGCACAGCAAAATACTACTGTTGAAACGCAAAACAATACTAATAATCAATCAGTAGAGAGCCAGCCTGTTCAGTTTGTCGGCTTGCAAGAAGATAATCAACCCAGATCGCAACGTGGTCAAAACAACAATGGCCAAGGCAACGGCGATGGCAATCGCAATGGAAATGGGGATGGTAACGGCCAACGTCCGCCACGCGGAGGTGGCCGAAGAGGCGGCGGTGGTGGTAACTAAGTTGTTACTGGCTGTTCATGGTCTGGCAATAGGGTTTCGACATTACGCACCTGAGGCATGAAAAGGCCAATAATAGGTGGCAAAATTCCAAAACAACCTGCAATAAATATCATTAGCCCCATGCCGCTTCCCGCGCTGTTGCCAAAAATTGTAGACAGCAGCGTGTTATTCGCAAGTGCGCCGCCCGGTAACATTGCCGGCTCAAATACGCGGTCGGCTAGCGGGCCAGCTAAAAGCATAGCAATCGGACTGGTAATTTGCGCAATCAGTCGTCGCACAGTAAAAACTCGCCCTTGTACGTCTGGGGCGACTTTGCTTTGCCAAATCGCCTGATTGGCACCATTTAGCATAGGAACAGAAAAACCGCCGCCAAACATGGCTAGCGCCCACATCCAAGTCCGATTACCTAACCCCAGCAAGATTTCCCCGAAAAAGACCGCAAAAATCATCCCGCCCATGACTGCTAAAACACGGTCTTTGGGGCCACCCCACGTACTTAGTGTGACTGCTCCGGCAACTGCGCCTAAGGACGCGATTGTTTGTACAGTTGCAAAGGCGGCTTCATTACCACCAGTGCTTGCTAAGATGTAAGCTGCGGTAATAGTGAAGACCAAGCTGCCAAAAAAGTTGAGCTGAAAGAAAATGCTTTGCAGCCAAAATAGCGGTTTACGTTTCCAAATATATTCAAAGCCGTAATTGACTTCCCGCCAAAAACTGGACTGACTTTCTTTACCGGCCTCGGTCTGGATTGGCGTTGGCACGAATACAAAGAGCAGTGCACTTACGGCTGCGACAAAGGTCACGATATCAATAACAAAGACGAGGCCAATGTCTGCAAACGCAATGATAGAGGCAGCTAAAGCCGGGGCAATAATTGGTGCGCCGTTGTTTGCAAGTTCTAGCATTCCATTTGCACGCGTGTACTGCTCTTTGGGGATCATGGTGCTGATGGCCGCAGAGTAAGCGGGGAATTGAAATGCCTCAAAGCTACCAGCGAGAAAGGCTAATATGTACAAGTGCCAGACTTCTAAATTGTTTGTATAAAACAATGTAACGAGCGCAATGGTTGAAAACCCAGACACTAAGTCGCTTAGCATCATCACTAGCTTACGGTCGTAACGATCTACAATCACCCCAGCGAGAGGACTTAGCAATATAGTCGGTCCAAATGAAAAGAAAGCGACTAAGGCGAGCGGCGTTGCTTCTCCGGTTTGTTGCCACACCCAAATACTCAGCGCAAAGCGCGTCATGGCTGACCCAAGGATAGAGACAGCTTGTCCAATGAGGACTATAAGGAAGCCAGACATGCCTGTGAAGCGCGAAGTTTTCATATATTACGAATTGATAATTTAGGGGAGCTTGAAATCCAAAATTTTAGTACCTGAATTTTGGATTTTTATGTTTTGTAAGCGCAATGGTACTACATCTCTGGCGGAGATGTAAGCTACCTTTCATTGCTAAGCAATACGTGTATTTGGGCACAATGTTGCACACAGCTTCTAACTTTTGTTTCAGTATGCCCTGAGGTATACTTTTCGACGTTTGGGATCGGTTTGCTAATCGTTGGCTGTCCGGGAGAAAGTCAGTCGCAACACACTGGGCATAAAGCTAAAAATACTGTTAGCCACACACAGGTCCGACCTCAAATTAGGCGTTCTGCCGAACATCCAGATAGAGAGGAGTAAAAATTGAAGCGATTTAATTACGTTGACGCGGTGCTAGTTGGCCTGCGCGTCGGGATTATTGCCATTGTTCTATGGGGGACAGTGCGCAAGTTATTCTTTGGCGTTGGGAACAGCTACACCATTTCAGACTGGCTCGACTTTTTTGTGTCCGGCCTGTCTCAAGGCAGCCTCTATGCCTTGATTGCACTTGGGTACACCATGGTGTACGGGGTGCTGTTCATGATCAACTTTGCCCATGGTGAGTTTTTCATGGCTGGAGCAATGAGCTCTGCTGTACTGGTGGCATTGCCGCTTGATCGTGCTGGATATGTTGATCAATATCCATTGATGAGCCTGCTTGCAATTTTCCTAAGTGCTATGTTGGTTTCAGTAGCCGTTGCTGTGCTAACAGAACGGGTTGCGTACCGCCCATTGCGTGGTGCACCACGTTTGGTGCCATTGATTACCGCAATTGGTGCCTCTTTCTTTTGGCAATATTTTTTCCGTGGTTTATACGGGTCTTCGCTTATTCCTTTTCCAGAATTTGGCTTCTTAGATGGCAAGGTTGAGCTATTTGGCCTTGACTTCCAACGTGTTGACATCGTTGTGATTGTTGCGTCAATTCTAGTCATGGTTGGTTTGCAACAGTTCGTCAAACGGACAAAGACTGGGCGCGCGATTCGCGCAGTTGCAGAAAATAAAGATGCTGCAACGCTAATGGGGATTGATGTCAATCGCACTATTACCACGACATTTGCAATTGGGGCCGCAATGGCAGGGATTGCTGGTGTGATGTACGCAATGGTCTTCCGCCAACTGAACTTCATCATGGGGTTCATTCCTGGTGTGAAGGCGTTTACCGCCGCAGTGCTTGGTGGGATCGGCAGTATCCCGGGGGCAGCACTCGGAGGGTTATTCCTTGGCGTTATTGAAGCAATTGGCCCGCCACTCTTCCTTGAAGGGTTAGGCGTCGCTGGCTCTCACCAATTGAAAGATGTTATTGCCTTTACCATGCTCGTGTTGGTCCTCATCTTCCGCCCACAAGGCATTATTGGGGAAGCACTAGCGGAGAAGAAAGCCTAATGAATAACAATATTTTTGTCCGAAGTGCCCGAACCGGCCTTATTATTGGTTCCGTTGCGCTCTCATTAGGGATGATTGGGGTTCTTGAAGCGTTCAATGAACTCGATGTCATTAGCGGGTTGCTGTCGCTTGGTCAGGTTTTGCTGTATGCATGTCCAATCTTAGCAGGCTATCTTGCTGCTAATCGCGAAGAAGTTGCCGCACAAACGCGTGCTGTGCATGGTGTCATCGCTGGTGCAGTTGCTGGCATTCCGATCTTCCTGTTGTTGTACCTCACTACAATCTGGGAAACCATTCGTGACTCATTCATCAACGTATCACCAAAATTGATCGAAGCCTTGAGCTTTGGCAACGAAAGTGTGCTTGCTGGTGGTGGACGATTGATTATGATCTTCGCCGTTTTGGGGCTGGTTGGCGCGCTAATGGCCTACATCCCAACGTTGGTTCGGGGCTCACTCATGCGTGGCCTTTACTGGGCAATCGGGATTGGTGTGATGTCAGAAGTGCTTGTCAACGTATTGCGCCCACGCTGGGAACGCGAAACGCTTGACATGTTGTTTGACACAGGTGTTAACCGCAACCCATTTTTCTTTATCGTTATTGCAATTGCCGCAGCCTCTCTACTGTGGCAAATGTTTGGTAAAGAACGATATGCGACGTATCAAACTGGTCTAAATAAATCTCAACAAAAGCGCAATAACCTCATTCGCACGATTATTATCTTCGCGATCTTGATGATCTTGCCTTCTATTCTGGGTCGCTACTTGAGCCAAGTCGCCAACACTGTGGCGCTCTACATTCTGATGGGACTGGGCTTGAACATTGCTGTTGGTTTGGCAGGTCTGCTTGACCTTGGCTATGTCACCAACTTTGCAATTGGGACTTACCTGATGGCGATTATGACCTCTGGGAGTGAATATGGATTGGCTAACCCAATTCCATTCCTGCCTGCGCTGATCATCTGTACGCTTGCGGGGATGATTGCTGGGTTTGTCTTTGCGCTGCCAGTATTGAAAATGCGCGGTGACTACCTCGCAATTGCAACGCTAGGGTTTGGTGAAATCATTCGCATCTTGGCGAAATCAGATGCAATGAAGGCAACCCTCGGTGGTGCCCAAGGGATTTTGGACATTCCAGCGATCAGTATTACTGGTGGGTTGGGACGTTTCTTCTCTGGCATTGTGGATGGCATCAACGGCTTCTTAGGCCGCTGGGATCTCAGCATCATCACCTCAAACAACGGCGAGATTATTTTTGATAAGCCGCCGCAACTTTATTACGCACTGCTGATCGCCTGTGTCTTGATGTTGGTGGTCTCTAGCCGCTTGAACAACTCACGCGTTGGTCGCCGCTGGATGGCTATTCGTGAAGATGAAGACGTTGCTGCTGCAATGGGGATCAACACCACGAATGCTAAGGTTGTTGCTTTTACATTGAGTGCTGCTTCAGGTGGTTTGGCAGGGGCATTGTTCTCTACTATGGTCGGGTCAGTGTTCCCAAGTAGTTTCAACTTGTTGATTTCAGTCAACGTGCTCAGCCTAATTATTGTGGGCGGTCTGGGTAGCTTGCCTGGTATTGTGGTTGGTGCATTCGCACTGATCGGTATTCCAGAATTGCTGCGCGAATTCGCAGAGTTCCGTCTCTTGTTGTATGGAATTGCCTTGATGGTAATGATGTTGGTGCGCCCAGAAGGGTTGTGGCCGTCAGAAGCGCGAAAGCGTGAGCTTGCAAAAGACGATGACGGACCAGTTACCGCAGCTGCGGGAGCGGGAGACTAAGTCATGGGAAATATTCTTGAAGCAAAAAGCGTTGTCAAGCGCTTCGGTGGGTTGGTCGCGACAGATCACTTCACTTATGAACTGCCAGAAGGCACCATTGCCAGCATTATTGGTCCAAATGGGGCGGGGAAGACGACTTTCTTCAACTGCTTGACTGGGTTCTACCAAATTGATGAAGGGACCTTGGAATTCAATGGCGAGTCCATTGTTGGTTTGGAAAGTCATGAAATTACCCATGCAGGGATTTCACGGACCTTCCAAAACATTCGTTTGTTCAACAACATGACGGTGTTGGAAAACATTATGGTGGGGCAAGAGCCACACTTGAAGTCCAACTGGATTGGCGCGCTACTGCGTTTGCCAAGCGTTCGTCGTGAAGAAGCTGAAACCGAAGAACGGGCAAAAGAATTGTTGGCTTACATCGGGATGGATGGGAAAGGCGACTTGCTCGCAAAGAACTTGCCATATGGTGACCAACGCCGCTTGGAAATTGCACGTGCACTTGCTAGTAAGCCGAAACTGCTGCTGCTGGACGAACCAACGGCAGGGATGAACCCGAATGAAACCGCAGAAACAACAACCTTCATCCGCAAAGTGCGTGACGAACTCGGCATTACCGTGCTGATGATTGAACACGACATGAAGGTGGTAATGGGGATTTCTGAAAAGGTAACCGTGTTGGACTATGGCAAGAAAATTGCTGAAGGTCTGCCACAAGAAATTCAAAAGAATCCACAGGTAATTGAAGCTTACCTTGGGAAGGGCGTTGCGCAAGCCGCCATCGATGAGGTGAATGCATAATGGCATTACTCGAAGTCAATAACATTCATTCATACTACGGTAACATCCACGCGCTAAAAGGCGTTGGACTCACTGTAGATGAAGGCGAAGTCGTTACCTTGATTGGTGGGAACGGTGCTGGTAAAACCACGACACTTCGCACCATTTGTGGTCTCATCCGACCACGTGAAGGTAACGTTGTCTTTCAAGGTGAAGACATTGTGAACTATCGTCCGCATGCGTTGGTACCGAAAGGTGTCGCAATGGTGCCTGAAGGCCGCGGTGTGTTTGCGAAGCTAACCGTTGAAGAAAATCTTGAAATGGGCGCGTTTCATCGCAATGACCGCGCGAATATCAAGGAAGACATTGAACGGTCTTACGAAATGTTCCCACGTCTTGGCGAACGTAAGACGCAGTTAGCAGGGACGATGTCTGGTGGTGAGCAACAAATGCTGGCGGTAACCCGCGCATTGATGTCTAAGCCAAAGTTGCTGCTGATGGATGAACCATCAATGGGTCTCGCACCAGTGTTGGTAGATTTGATCTTTGAAGCGATCATTGAAATCAATAAGCAAGGGATGACCATTCTGCTGGTTGAACAAAATGCACACATGGCTTTGCAAGTTGCAAACCGTGGTTATGTGCTGCAAACCGGTGAAATTGTGCTGTCAGACGATGCTAAGGTCTTGCAGAAAGATCCAACCGTTCAGAAAGCATATTTAGGCATCGACTAAGTCTAGTCTTTCCAACCTTCGTAATATAAAAGCAGCGTTGCTAATGAATTGGCAGCGCTGTTTTATTTAAGCAAGTAGACACAATTTTTTATAGCCTAGCGTCTAGGATCTCAAGCCTTTATTTACTAAATTAGGAGTGGTGTTTGCTCGTAAAGGTAAGTTTCTTGAAAATTAGTCGCAATGTTATGTTTTAGTAAGACTATATTTATGCACATTAATTGAGTAGGTTAGATCGCAGTAAAAGTACCGTATTTTCACGTTTGTATTTGGTACGAAACCCCGTATTTCATATATTTTTTCTTCAAATCAACGTACACTTTATCTACAACAGGTTTGGGAAGGAAGTTGGGTAGCGCTAGACGGCACTTACATAAATGAAGGTCACACAACTATTACAGAGATTTGCAATTTTAGGATTACTCTCAGCAACACTAATTGCTGCATGTGGCGCGCCGCCTTCAACTGAAGTGCCTGCAGAGGTTGTTGAGGTTGTCGTCACAGCAACGTTTACGTTCACGCCACAAGCAACAGCAACGTTTACGCCGCAGGCAACGGAAGCCGCAACTGCTACTCCTGAGCCAACAAACACAGCCACACCACGACCAACTGCTACGCCAGATGTAGCACCAACAGCCACAATTGAACCAACAACAGAACCTTCTTCAGAAGAGCCTTTGTTCATAGCTGACTGGCAAGACACTGTACGTTGGCGTCGCTTTGAGCTTTCTGAAGGGACGGACATCAACTACGTTGTGCGCTCCGACATGCTTTATGTGCGGGTCAATGAGATCAACACTACTGCATATTACATCTACGTTGATGAAAGGCTATATGACAATACGCAAATTGAAGCGGATGTCGAGCTAGTAGACGGTCCAAATTTCAACAATATTGGGGTTGTTTGCCGAGAAAACCCGAATGGGTGGTATGAATTTAGCCTAGACAGTTCTGGATATTGGACCATCTGGCGTGCCGACGACACAGAGATCGTGTCGCTTGCTGAAGGTGAGAGTAATGCGATCAATACAGATAAAGCGCAAAATAAACTCACTGCAATTTGTTACGAAGAACATCTAATGCTCTATATCAATGATGAATTGGTGGGACAGGCGGAAGATGATTTACATAGCACGGGCTTCTTTGGACTCGCGGTGTCTGCTTTTGACATCCCGGGTACTAGTGTTGAATTCACAAATTACGTTGTCAATGAACCAAGTACAGAAGAAGTGCTGACATTGATGGATGACAATAGCGATAGTGAAAATGAAGTTGAAGTCAACGTTGGTGGGGTGACAGTAACACCAGAGCCAGAAACAGTAGATGCAACTGATGGTAGCGAAAATATTGGTTCAACCGCAACGGATGGGCCTAACACACTAACGCTCATCAACTCAGATGAAGAGGTCTTCTGCCAAGTATTTTTGAATGGTCAAGATTACTTAGGCGGCGCCAAATTGGAAGAGGGGGCAACCTTAGAAATTTCAGGATTGGCCAATGGCAGCTATAACCTACGGCTTGACTCGTGCGATGGCAGTGCTTGGCTGCGCGACACCTTTGTAATTGACCGTAATATTGAGTACGCCATTCAACAGCAAGAAGATGCTGACCCAACCTCAAACGCTCTGATCTTGATCAACGAATCTGGCGCAAGTTACTGTAGCATTCTGATCAACGGTGAGGAATATCTGGACGGCACATTGCTTTCAAACGGCGGTGTTGTAGAAGTGCAAAATTTGGAAGACGGCGTCTACTCACTCAATATGCTGAGCTGTAACCAAGAGTTCTTTGTAGAAACCGAACTTGAGATTACAGAAGACGTGACCTTCAAAATTGAACCGTAGCGTGTAGTCATCAATCAAAGCCGAAGCGAAATCAAAGCGCTGTTAGCTCTAGCTAGCAGCGCTTTTTCTTTATAATCTGAGTGTTTAGTTCAGCAAAGGAGAACATCGTGAGCCAAACCGTCGCCGATATTATTGCTATCAACTTAGAAGCCGCAGGAATTGATACCGTCTTTGGCTTGCCTGGCGGGGAAAACGTCGCGGTCATCGATGCATTGGCGCGCCGCAATATCCGCTTTGTTTTGGTGCATAACGAAAGCTCAGCCGTTTATATGGCAGATGTCTATGGGCAGGTCAAACACACCTTTGGCGTTGCATTAACCACGCTTGGCCCCGGTATTTTGAATGCGATGGCTGGGCTAGGACATGCGTTTTTAGATCGGTCAAAAGTGCTGTTGATTAGTGCGTCTATGGACGATTCGTTGCGACCGCATCACACGCATCAATATGTCGACCAGACCAAGGTTGCCAAGCCGATTGCCAAGTGGGTCGAAACGCTGACGCCTGCCAATGTATGTGCGGCGCTCCCCAAAGCAATTACCCACATTCACGACCAACGACCGGGTCCAGTGTACTTGCAAGTCAGTAAGCAAATGGCTGTGGCAAATGTCCCCGCTGTGAATGTGGCACCGTATGTGTCAACGCTGGTCAAACGGCCGTCTAGCACGAAAACGCGCCAAGCCCGTCAGCTGATTGCAAATGCAAAGCGCCCCGTGATTGTAGTGGGATTAGGGATCAATAGCGTAGACCATGCGCCACAGGTGTTTGCTGCTCTGCAATATCTTGCTGAGCAACTCGGCGCACCAGTCATTGCGTCCCCTAAGGCGAAGGGTTGCCTGCCCTCTGACCATCCACTGTTTGCGGGTACCTTGGGTCTGATGCGCAATGATCCCACCTATGAACTGCTCGCTGAAGCGGATTCTTATCTTGCTGTTGGCTTTGACGTTGGTGAGCTCGTGCGCCCTTGGGATGAAGACGGCACGCTGCTTTGGATCTCACAATGGAAAAATATCGACCCAGTGCTGCCCACCGATGTTGATGTGGTTGGCGATTTAGCAATGGCCTTGGAAAGCATTGTTGAAGTTGAAGGTTACTCATCCGCAGAGGGGTGGGGCGCAGCCCGCGTGGCGCGGTTCCGGCGTGACCATTTACAACCACCAGTGACCACCCCTATTGCCGGGCGGATGTGGCCGCAAACCGTCTTACAAGCTATTCGGGACAACACACCGCGCAACGCCTTTATGGCGACTGATGTGGGGGCGCACAAAGGCCTAACGGCACTGACTTGGCCAGCGTTGGAACCGAATACTTATTTTGTGTCCAATGGCCTGTCGGCAATGGGGTTTGGCGTGCCAGCTGCATTAGCCGCAGCAATGGCGCAGCCTGAAGCCCCGTCAATAGCGGTTGTCGGTGACGGCGGTATGGCGATGATGGTTGGAGAATTAGCCATGGTCGTCAAGGCTGATCAGTGCGTCATCATTGTGGTGATGGTGGACTCGGCGCTAGACCTTATTCGCTCGGCTCAGCGCAAAAGTGAATTTGCGGTCAACGGCACTGAGTTTGTCACGCCAGACTTTGTCAAAATTGCAGAAGCCTATGGGCTTGCTGCCCGTGATGTGCAAGATTATGAAGAGTGTGCTGCCGCAGTAAGTGAGGCCGTGGCAAGTGGTAAGCCAATGCTCATCGCAGCGCATATTGACCCGCGTTCGTATCCGAGCCAGCCGGGTGGTGGAGTGTTGTAGTTGGCCTACGACTTAGAGTGCTTACAAGCACTCTAAGTCGTGCATATTGTGATTACCCACCACACCCCGCAGTGAACACTAGCTTCGATACATCCACACGTTCACGGATGGGGTCGTAATAGTCATCGGTCACGGCAACGTAGCGATCTATGCTGCAAGCATCAAGGTG
>JAHDBS010000038.1:18196-20049 GCA_020630225.1 Anaerolineales bacterium
GCGGCAATCGCGATGTAAGTGGGGTTGGCATTGAATGCCAAGAAATTTGCAAATCTAAGTGGAGTGGTCATCCGCAGCAACATCCTTTTTCTTCTGCTTGTATGGGGCGTCGACAGCAACACGAGGCTGTAATGGGAACATCAGTCCGCGCTAAGGCAAGCTGGAGCGCGGGTTGAATAATCGCAAGCTCGGTGTGCTTGCCTAGGCGTTCGAGACATTCGGCGTAGCCGTGCAAGCTCCATACATTGTTGGGGTGCTTCAACGCCCGTACGCCATCTGGATCAAATCCAAGGTCAAAGCGATAGACTGCTTCGGCTTCTTCTACTTCGCCTTGCGCAAGTAACAATGCCCCAAGGGCATGCCGCGGGGGATGCATCCACGCCCAAGGCTCGGTGTAGTTGAGCCTGTCGTTACAGCGCACCGCTTCGCGTAAGTAGTCAAATGCGGCGGCGTAGTTGCCCCGGTGATATTCCACTTCGCCTTCCATCATCATTGCGGCAACGCCGAAGACATCGCGCGCGTAGTTGTTGAAGAAGTAATAGTCCGCTGGGATTTCACGAATATAGCGGTAAAACGTCGCGCGTTCAACGTCTGCATTGGTGGCTTGCCCAAGGGCTGCAAACGCAATAGCACGTGCATAATGCTGCATGGGAACAGTGGTGACGTGCAGCGCCGGTGTTTCCAACACGGGCGTTGCGACAACCGTTTCCCAATTCCCAAAGCGGATATCCGCATGGACGCGCACGGCGTAATAGCTTTCAAGCGTCCGGGCATACTGCCCTTGGGCTTGCGCCAGTACTTCATCTGTCAAAATCTCACAAATGGTATTCGCGGCTTCAATTGTGGGCTGATATTGCCCAAGGAACATGGCGGCGCGCATCATGAGATGTAAGTCATGGACGCAGGCGGCGGTATATTCGGTAAATGGCCCAATGGCGTCTAAGTATTTGCGGTCTGCGGCAACGGCTTGGCGACTGACTTCTACGGCATCATAGTAGTGGCCACAGAGACCATAGATGTGCCCCGGCATATGCAAAAGGTGCCCAACATCCGGATTGAGATTGCGTAACGCGTCAGCCGCGACAAGCGACTTCTCTGGCGTATGCGACATCTCCCACGTATGAATGTGCATGTGCATCAGACCGGGATGGGGTGGCAGTTGCTGGGCATCAATTTGCTGCAACGCAATATCCAGCACATCGATCATTTCTTGGGTGTGCGCGTTGGGCAAAATCTCACCTGTGAACACATCCCATAGCTTCCAAGGATGGCGCATCATCAGCGCTTCTACGAATAGCGCGGCGATGTCAAGGTCAGTCGGATGCGCGTGGTAAACAGTGCGCATGGCGCTGGCATAGGCCGCATTCCAGCTTTCCAAGGTCTCTACTGGCGCGACAGTCGGCGCTGCGTAACGTTTTGTCAGAGCTGAAATGAGCGCTTGGGTGGCTGCAGTTTCAGTCACAGCCAGTTGTAACGCCTGCTGGCTGTGCTGATAACAGCGTGCTAGGGTGTCTGGTAACTCAGCATCGGTGAAATACGACCACGGCTTGTTAATGTAAGGCCCAAGCGCTAAGGCGCAGCCCCAATGCCCCATGGCGCAATTCGCATCATGCGCGAGTACTTGTTCAAAGCAGCGCAATGCCTCAACATGATTGAACCCGTAAATCCAAGTAAGCCCGCGGTCAAACCAGACCTGAGCGGCTTCTGATTGGGTGGTAATGCTGCGCGTATGGCTGCCTATTTCAAAGTAAGTGTCCTGAGTAGAAATAGGTGTTTTCATTGTCCTTCTGCCTGCCGACTTTACCTCAGTTTAGAGTAAAAATCGAGTTGGACAATGGAGGTGGTTTTACGAG
>JAHDBS010000489.1 GCA_020630225.1 Anaerolineales bacterium
CGGATTACGCAACCCTTGCCAGCAATGCAAACCACACTTATAACTATATGCATGATCTTTGAACATCGCGATTTGAAATTGAATTATGAGCTACGGGGCACTGGCATCCCGCTCTTGATGCTGCATGGACAGCCAACCGATCACCAAGTAATGCTTAGCGCATTTGAGCCGCTGTTTACAGACCGCGCTGGCTGGCAGCGAGTTTATGTTGATCTGCCCGGCATGGGCGCTACGACAGGCGGCAGTTGGATTGACAGCAATCAAGCCGTTGTCGAAGTATTGCTGCACTTTATGGACAGCGTCTTTGGCAAAGTCTCATTCGCAGTCGCTGGATTTTCATATGGCGGCTATCTAACGCGCGGCATTTTGCATTTACGTGCCGCCCAAACGCTAGGCGCACTGCTTTTAGTTCCGTCGATGAATCCGCAAGCGAAACGTATTTTGCCCGACTCAATTCGCTATTTTGGTGACGACACAGCAGCGTTTGATCAGTATCCGCAGCCGTTTGCTGACATGTTCAAACAAGTGACCGTTGTCCACGAGGCACACGTCATTGCCCGTAATCAGGAAATTCTGAATGGCCTCATGGCTGCAGATCACGAAGCAATTGCACGCATCTCTGCAAACTACGAGCTCCCCTATCCACTTGCCACATCACCAGAGAATTACGCCAAACCCATGCTCATCCTGACCGGACGCCAAGATGGCGTCACTGGTTTTGCAACTGCAACAGCGTGGCAACAACAGTTTCCACGTGCCACCTTTGTCACGTTAGATCGCGCTGGGCATGGACTACACCTTGAACAAACAACGCTGTTCAATGCCCTCACGCACGACTGGCTAAACCGCATGGAAGAAGATATGGCATAGGCAAGTTACTGCTGCTGCACAAGCGCAATAATCCGCGCAAGTCCTTCACGCAACACAGCGTTTGGACAAGCCACATTGATGCGAAACCAGCCGTCACCATCGGCCACAAACATTTCACCGCCTTCTACAATCACGCCTGCCTTCTCTAGAAATAGACGAGTCAGGTTTGTTCCGGCTGGGACATACGCGCTGAGATCGACCCATGCGAGGTAAGTCGCATCTGGAATAGTGAATTTAGCCGCTGGTAATTCTGCTGCCAAAATGGCCTGCATGTCTGCCAAATTCTGATCCAAATAAGTCTTTAGATCACGAAGCCACTGTTCCCCATTGGTGTAGACACCTTGCGCAGCAGCTAAGCTAAGCGGATTAGCAAATGGTTCAGTCCGCGCCTGCCAGCGCGCGCGTAACTCAGGATCAGGAATAATGATGTTGGCAAACATCATCCCCGCTAAATTGAAGGTCTTGCTAGGTGCCATGCAAGTAATAATCTTGCTTTCATTTGGATACAGTTTTGCCAACGGCAGATGCTGCTTACCGTTGCGCACCAAGTCGCAGTGAATTTCATCTGACACAATGGTGACGTCATGCGCAAAACAAAGCTCAGCCACAGAGCGCAACTCAGCCTCTGTCCAGAGTCTGCCAGTCGGATTATGTGGGTGACACAGAAAAAACAGCTTGACCTCTGGGTCTGCAACCTTAGACTGGAAATCGTTTAAATCAATTGTGAAGTGACCGTCTTGCTCGACTAACGGGCTTTTGACAAGCGTCCGATTGTTATAGTCCACGGCGTGCTTGAAGTAGCCATAAGCTGGCGTTAGCGTAATAATCTTTTCATCTGGGGCACAGATAACATCGACTAAGTCAAATAGCGCGGGAATTACCCCAAGCGAAAGCTGCAACGCCTCTTGCGCAAAAGTCCAGCCATATTGTTTACGCGTCCAGTTCACAAACGCATTGTAATAATCCGAGCCAAACAAAGCAGTGTAGCCCAAAATGGGATGTTGCAACCGCGCTTGAATAGCCGCATGCGCAGCGGGCGCAGACGCAAACGCCATATCGGCCACCCACAACGAAATTAAGTCTTCTTCAGCGTGAGACAGCTGAATTGCGGGCGCATCTGGCGGGAACAAATAACCGGCATAGCCGTCTTTTGCCAAGGCATTGGTATTACTGCGATCAATAATGTCGTCAAAATTGTAGGATGTCATACTAAGCCTCGTACACGACTTTGCCATCTAGGATCGTCAGCAGCGCTTTGGTCTCGAGCAGGGATTCAGCAGGGATTGTCATAATATCTTGCGAAAGCACGACCATATCTGCCAATTTGCCCACCGCAAGCGTGCCTTTGGCGTGTTCTTCGTACGCGGCATAGGCCCCGCCGCTGGTATAGGAGTGCACAGCCTCAGCCCGCGTCAGACATTGGTCAGCACCCCAGCCTTGCGCTGGATAGCCATCTTGATGCTTACGCGTCACCGCAGCATAGATTCCCGTTAGCGGATCTATGCGTTCCAACGGCGCATCGGAGCTGCCACTAATGCGGACGCCATGATCAAGCAGATCACGCCAACGGCTCGCCCGCTGCTGGCGGCGTTCTTTCCCAAGCCGTTCATCTAAGAACACCATATCTGAGGTGAAGTGCGCCGCTTGCAAGACGGCAATCACGTCTAGGTCAGCCACTCTCGCAATATCCTTCGGATGCAGCACTTGCGCATGTTCAAGCCGCAAACGCAAGTCTTGTAAGTCAGGGCTTGCTTGCTGCAACGCGGCATAGACGTTCAGCACATCGTGCGCCGCCAAGTCTCCAATTGCGTGAATGCTAATGTGAAATCCGTGCTTAATTGCCGCAAGACCACGAGCCAACATCTCTGCAATTGAAAGCGTTGCAAGGCCACGTTCGCCCGGAGCATCGGCATAGTCATCAAACAAATAAGCGCCACGTGACCCCAACGCGCCATCCGCAAACATCTTGATGCCGCGCACGGTTAGCAATCCAAACGGATCAATTCGTGGGCCTTGCGCATATCGCGCCGCCAGCAGGTCTGGATCGTTACTATTAAGGAAGCAATATTGGCGTGGGAATAGGCCACCTTCAGCAGCCAACGTTTCGAACAGCGCTAAGTCTTGCGCTTCGGTGCGCATTTCATGAAACGAAGTAATGCCGTACTGCAAGCATTCATCGCGCGCAATTTCAAAGTGACGCCGTAGTTGCGCAGCGGTCGTTGCTGGTCGAACTGCGGCTAAACTGTCAAACGCTTTGTCAATCAGAATGCCAGTCGGATTGCCCGCTGCATCACGAATAAACGCCCCTCCATCGGGATCTGGCGTGTCGCGATTGATCCCTGCCACATCCATTGCGGCCTGATT
>JAHDBS010000039.1:0-1467 GCA_020630225.1 Anaerolineales bacterium
CACCATTGTTAGCAGTGATGGCCTCTGGAATAACGGTTACTTCGTCAATTGTTGCAACGGGGATACCATTGGCGTCATAGATTCTAAAAGTAAGTGGCGTCGCAAGATCAAATGAGTAAGCTTCAAAATAAACTGGCTCCACATCTCCTTGTGGCACTAATAAGCCGCGTTCATCTGTTGTCAACAGTAAATTGCTGAAATCATGCGGAATTGGTTCGTCTAAAATCTCTATCCCAATTCTGATCAGCGAGCCTTGAGGATATGTCGGCAATGCAAATGCATAGCGCACATAGCTATACCCACTGTCATCAATGCCACGGTCATATTCCAACACCAGCAAGCCGGTCTCCTCACCATGCACAATCAGATCCGGATTTCCACCTTGAGGCGTTTCAGGACTGTTCTTATTTGCAGATTGGGTTGGGTTCCCTTCGGGTGCGGCTGTCTCAGGTTGTGTGGCTTTAGGTGCCGTAGTTGGTAACGCCTGTGGTGTAAAGGTTGGCGTTGGTTCAGGGGTTGGTGTAGTTGGTGTGAACGTTGGCAAAATTTCAGCGACTTCAGTTGGTAAGGTCGTTGGTATTTCTAAAACCGGATTTGTAGGCGCAATAGTCGGGGGTGCTGAAAGGAAAAAACTAGTGCTACACGCTAATGTGCTAAATACGCCAACGCTGCAAATTAAACCGGTAACAATTCTCTTAAGTCTCATAAATATATCTCCAAATATGCTTGTCAAATGACAGTAGCAACTACAGCTTAGGTGCGCCGTTGCTATTTGTTTCAGAGCAGAACTCCGAATAAAAAGAGCTAGCGTCGGAGTAAGAGACATTTTTAGAATCAAAAAGGGGCTAAGCATTTATTGCTTAGCCCCTTTACGTTACAGCGTGACTCGTCTAAATGTTAGGCTTATGCGTCGGTCTCGTTTATGCCCTTTATCACTTTGGCGGGCGGGGATACCATGCTTCCAGTGATACCGTGCGTCGCCGTACATCATTAATAAAGAGCGGGGCGCAAGCATTAGCTCTACTGTTTCGGTGTCTGGCTTTTTGAAAGTCATCATCGCTGCACTACCGAGTGAAATGCTGAAGATCTTTTCACCAAAACAGGGTTCACAATCAATATGATGCGCAATGCCTTGCCCCGGAAAATATTCGTTGACAATCACCTGATCAGGTTTAGCTGAGATAAATCCATCATTGGTCAATTGTGTACTAATGCGTGCTAGCCAACTTGGCAACGGGCCTAGATGCATGTCACTAGTGACTTTACGGGCCTTGTAGTCATACCGATAGCCATAATGCTGTACCCGACGCTTCAAACTGGTGTCCCAAGTCTCAGCGTCAATTTGAGCCATCAACCAGTTGTGGTGCTGCATTGAAAGATAGTCTGGAATATAAACGAGACCATTAATGCCATACATTAGATTTCAATTTCCTCTAGCGCTGCGTCTTCAAGCCAAATTGCATATGT
>JAHDBS010000039.1:1567-19990 GCA_020630225.1 Anaerolineales bacterium
TGACAATAATTGTCTAAAAAATATTGACCGACTTTCTCAACAGTGTAACCAGGGTTTTGACCCCATTTCAGTCCGTTTAGATTACTTTCAAACAAATTGAAGATGGACTCCAATGCAGGTGTCGATTGTGCAGCAAGTACATCAGCCACATAACGGTATGCAGTCAGCGGTGCTCTGGGTGACACACTTTGAAAATGAACATCCTTACATGGTGGTACCGCAATTGGTTCGCCAGTTAGTGCGTCTGTACACTGACCCAGATGTAGGTGTAGTTGCGTTGCTAAATCGCGCAACTGTGTCTGTTGCGCATTCATTTTCCAGCCTTATCTTTCCCAGCTTTAGAAATAGGCTTTAGCTTTGTTCGGGTCATCTTTTTGATGAACTCTGCGCGGCGAAAACGAAGCGCAGACCAGTCTGCATCAATTGCGACTTGGCGTACTGGTTCAAAGCCAGCTTCCCCTAACTTTGCCCAACCATTGTCTCGATTGAACTCACAAGTGTAGTTTTTAGACGAACCTTTGGGGTAGGCAAACCATACAATAGCGTCTCCTTTGGTTTGCTTTGCTGCTATGGCTGCGAAGGCTTCCACCTCACTAAGCTTTGTCCCAAAACCAAGTAGAAATTCAGTTTCTGGAAGCGCGTTTGCGTCTGAATGAATAGCAAGTGTGTCATCGCTAATATGTAACGCGTGTGTCTCTTCGGCAAAGCTCTCAGGTGCCGACAAAATGAGTAGTGTTTTTTGTGCTTTTAAATTGAGTTTTTTGAATAGTGGTGTCATTACAGGCTGCCTCGTTTCTAGTCCGATTTTACTTCGTTTTCTTTCTAATCTTCATCAAAGAACTGGCAGTTTTTCGACTCTGAGAGGTTTGAAATTTATTTGTTTTTTGTAAGCTGCCTAAACCTGCTGCAAATTTGCTTCAATCAGTCTCCAAACTTAAAAATTTGGGCAAATCCGGTTTGAAACTGATTTTTTTGCATCAAATCGATTGCATGATTTGTGCCCTCAATGGTATAAATTGAATGCGATGTGGGGCAAAGTGGGGCGAAATGTCAGATAAGGTCGCGCCGGTAAGTAATCCGGCGTTTTTACCTTAATAGAGAAGAGAACAAATGTTTTTTGTTGGTGAAAGTACGCTAAAACTGGATAGCAAGGGTCGTTTGACCATTCCAGCGAAGCACCGTGGCAAATTTGACGGTGGTTGCGTTCTTTCGTTTGGGTATGACGGGGAACAAACCCTCAACCTTTATAACCACGAGACATTTCAAAAAGTTGGTGACCAATTTAAACAGTTGCCGTTCTCCAAAGAGAAGAATCGACGCATTCAGCGTAAATTCTTTTCACAATCTGAAGAAGTTTCAATCGATAAAGCTGGCCGCATCTTAATTCCGGCCAGCATGCTGGAGTCTGTTGGCATTGAGGGTGATGTTGTGTTTGCTGGGGTAGGCACGCACGTTGAACTCTGGTCGCCTGAGCGTTGGGAAAAATTCAATGACTTAGACGACAACGATGCCATGGTTGAAACACTCGATATGGCCTTGAACTAATGAGCACAGACATTCACATTCCTGTCTTGCTCAATGAGGTTCTAGAGGGCCTACATCTGCAGCCAGACGGGGTCTATGTGGATGGCACATTAGGGTTAGGCGGGCACTCTGCTGAAATCCTACGACAGTCTGGTCCAAATAGTCGGCTCATTGGGTTTGACCGTGATCCAAATGCAATTGCATATGCCAAAGAGGCATTAGCACCATTTGGGGACCGAGCATCGATTGTTCATAGCTCTTACATTGAATTGTCTGAACAGTTAGCACGATTGGGTGTTTCTAAGGTTAATGGCATTTTGTTGGACTTAGGACTTTCATCGCTGCAAATGGATACGCCTGAGCGCGGGTTTACCTTTCGAGAAGCTGGTCCACTTGATATGCGCTTTGATCCAACCGCAGCAGTAACTGCAGCTGACTTGGTCAATACATGGGATGAAACTGAACTTGCAGACGTAATCTACCGTTATGGTGAAGAGCGTGCAAGCCGCCGGATTGCAAAATCAATTGTGCGCAACCGCCCAATTGAAACAACAAAAGCACTAGCAGAGGTTGTCGCAGCTGCTATTCCGCCTGCTAGTCGGCGCAAAATGAAAATCCATCCCGCAACGCGTACATTTCAAGCGTTAAGAATCGCGGTAAACAGTGAGCTTAAGGCTGTGGAAGACATTATTCCACAAGCAATCGAGGCGTTAGCACCCGGTGGTCGGCTCGCGATTATTAGCTTCCATTCGCTGGAAGACCGGTTGGTGAAGCACGCGTTTCGCGAGGCATCAAGAGATTGTGTTTGTCCGCCACAGCAGTTAACTTGCATCTGTGGCAATACAGCAAAGATCAAGCGCATTACGCGCAAACCAATTACAGCAACCGAACAGGAGATTGCACAAAACCCACGTAGTAGAAGTGCCAAATTACGCATCGCAGAGCGCTGCTGAAATTGACAGGATGGCACACACCTTGCATGCAAAATATCTGACTGTAGAAATTTTGTTTTAGAGGTGATTTTATGGCAACTATGACGAACTCACGACGCAGACCCTCACTAGACCCTAGCCGGTTTACAGGTGTCTTCCGGGAAGCACCTTGGCGTGCAGAAACCCGACAAATGGCTCTTTGGGGCCTTGTTGGCGTTGTGGTATTTGCCTTTGCTGGTATGTACGTGTTTTTGAGTGCGCAAACGGATATTGCATTTCGCGAAGAGCAGCAATTGCTGCAAGCTCGCGAAGAGTTGTTTTTCGAAGTCAAACGGCTTGAAGCTGACTTAGCTAATGAATATGCCTTCGATAGTATGGCGCAGCGAGCCTATGCGCTGGGATATACGCCGCAAACGAATGCAAGCATTGAATATATTGTTGTGCCGCCTGTGATTGAGCAAGATGAGCCAATTGGGCTTGCGACGCCAACCGAAACAGTTGCGCCGGTCAAAGAAACGTTGCTTGACTGGGTTGCGCGAATTGCAGGGCAATTTCTAGCCGTGGAGGCAAACTAGTGATGGATACTGGATTTGCAGCCCGCATTCGGCTTATTCTCATTGGCTTACTCGTCGGTGTCGTTGCCGTTGTTATTCGCCTAATTGATTTTCAAACAGATGCCAGCACGCCGCAAATGCGTGATGATGCAAAGTCTGAATTGACGGTAGATCGTGACACTGATCCACCACGTGGTCGCATTCTGGACCGCAATGGGCATGTTCTGGCAATTGATGAAAAGTTCTACGAAATTGGTCTTGTGATTGAAGACGTAGACATTGATCCACCGACAGATCGAATTGCGCCTTCTGAGTTGGATTTGGTAATTCAAGAACTTGAAGCCTTGGGTTACTTTGACAGCAGCGTGCAGTTTCGCAACGTGCTAAGTATCAACTCTAATTTAGATACGCCAAGCGGGTTGCGTGACTATGTTTACAACCGTGCAATTGAAATTGAACAAGCGAAGTTAGCGCCAGACTATGTGCCCGGTTTCAAAATTGCGCAGAACATCGGGAATCCAATTCCAGCTCTGTTTGTAGATCGTCTACGTGAAGCGCAGTCTGCTGAATTGGCCGCTTACTATGACGCATTAGAGCAAGATGTGCCTGAAGATTTGTTACCAAGTCTGGCATTACAAAATC
Source organism: Anaerolineales bacterium (assembly GCA_020630225.1). GTDB lineage: Bacteria > Chloroflexota > Anaerolineae > Anaerolineales > UBA6668 > JAHDIM01. The sequence goes on from JAHDBS010000039.1 coordinate 5,220, forward strand.
TGCGCTGGTTTGAATCTAACTGGGTACGTACATATCCGGAAGGGTCTGACATGGCCCACATCGTAGGCGTGGTCAACAGCGATGGCAGTGGGATTTATGGCATCGAGCAAAACTATGATGCGTTCCTAACGGGCGAGTCGCAAGAAACAATTTTTGACTACGCTCGTCCAGACGAAGTGCGTGGTGAGTTAGTCACGACCAAAGAAGGCGTGGATATTTACCTCACCATTGACCGTGACATTCAGTCTTTGGCAATGCGCAAAATTGCTGAAGGTGTGAACTATTACGGTGCTGAGTCTGGCAACATCATGGTGCTTGATCCGCAAACGGGTGAGTTGATTGCTAACGCAATCTGGCCACCACGTGATCCGTTGAATTTAGATGACTGGGAAGTGCGCCATTTTGATACAGGTGTTTCTAAGCCGTTCGAACCAGGCTCAATTTTCAAGCCGTTGACTGTTGCTGCTGCAATTGAGTCGGGTGAAGTCAATTTAGATAGCACTTATTACGACGTTGGCTGTCAGGAATATCATGGCGTTCAAATTTGTAACTGGCTGAAGACATCTTGGGGTCAACAAGGTATTGACGGTATTTTGCGTCACTCATTGAACCTTGGAACAACCTGGCTTGCAGACAGCCTTGGCCCAACGCAGTTCTATGGTTATTTACGCGCCTTCCGTTTGGATAAGCCAACAAACATTGACTTGGCAAATGAAAATCCAGGTTGGCTGGTCAATCCGACTAGCGCGAACTGGGTGCCATCACAATTAGCGCAAAACTCTTTTGGGCAAGGGATTTCAACTACGCCAATCCAAATTCTGAGTGCTTTGTCAGCTATTGCCAACGGTGGTGATCTCATGCAACCGCGGGTGCTGTTGTCCATGCAATCTTCAACGGGTGAAGTTGTGTTTGGGCCTAGTACTGCGGCGCGCCCAATTTCACAAGAAACGGCAGATACTGTCACGCAAGTGTTGTCATCGGCAATTGAAGACGAAGCTAGCGAAGCTCAAGTAGATGGCTATCGCATTGCAGGGAAAACGGGAACAGCGCAACGGATTTTGTATGAAACACGCGTGGACCCTGAAACAGGTATCGAAACAGAAGTCGCACTAGGGTATGACCAAGTGCTGAACGTTACCAGCTTTGTTGGCTGGGGGCCGGTGGACGATCCGCAATTTATTGTGTTGGTCAAATTAGACGGTCCAACGCGCGATGAGTGGGGTGGGACAACCGCTGCACCACTGTTCGCAGATTTTGTAGAAGATATGGTTGTTCTAATGGAATTGCCGCCAGATAGCGTTAGGGCGCAACTGTCCGCAGATTAGCAATGGCACAGCTTCATCACATTGTATCGGCCTTGACCGGCCAATATTTGCCTCAATTGACGCGCTCCATTCAGGGTGCGTCGGTTGATTCTCGTCAAGTCACGAAAAATGCAATGTTTGTGGCGGTCAAAGGCGAAAACGTTGACGGCCACGCATACTTAGCCAAGGCGTTTGAAAAGGGTGCTTCGGTTGCCCTCGTGGACCAAGATGTCAGTGCTGACTTCAACGTGTTGGACCTGCGTCAGCCCGTAAGTAGCTTCACAGACGATGGCCGCCCGATTTGTGTGCGCGTTGCGGAAAGTGTGCCGTCTTTGCAAATTATTGCTAAGCATTGGCGCGAACAATTGCCAGTGCGCATTATCGGCATCACGGGCAGCGTTGGTAAAACGACAACTAAAGAAGTCACGGCAGCCGTCCTCTCTCAGCGCTTTAAGACGCTCAAGAATGTCGGGAATCTGAATAACGAAATTGGATTGCCGCTAACGATCATGAGCCTCGATGAGACCTATGAACGGGCCGTGCTTGAAATGGGCTTCTATGTGCCGGGTGAAATTGCTTTTTTGTGTGACATCGCAAAGCCAAGCGTAGGTGTAATTACGAATGTCTTCCCAGTTCACGCTGAACGGGCAGGCTCTTTGGAAAACATTGTGGCAGGGAAAAGCGAACTGATTCAAAGTTTGCCTGACAACCCGCAAGGCGTGGCAATTCTGAATGGAGACCAGCCGCATGTGGCGAACATGCGCAACCTCACCAATGCCAAAGTGATTACCTATGGCGTCGATGAAGTCGCAACCTTGTGGGCTGACAACGTGACGGGCATGGGCTTGAGTGGTGTCAAATTCCGCATGCATTACGGTAATGACACTATTCATATGACAGTGCCACTACTTGGCCGTCATTCGGTGCAAACAACATTGCGCGCGACGGCAGTTGGCCTAGCAGAAGGCATGGCTTGGCAGGACATTGTAACTGGGTTGCGAGAACAATCTCCGGAAACCCAATTGCGCTTGTCAGTCGTAGATGGCATCAACGGCAGCATTGTCTTAGATGACACCTATAACGCGTCTCCACAGTCAACAATTGCGGCGCTGAACCTGCTTGAAGAGGTCAAAGGCACGCGCAAAGTTGCTGTACTTGGTGACATGCTTGAGCTGGGATATTACGAAGAAATCGGACATCGTATGGTCGGTGGCCGCGCAACAGATGTCGCTGATCTGCTAATTGCGGTTGGTGAACTCGGTGAAATCATTGCTGATGAAGCACTGCGCAAGGGCATGTCGGCTAGCACGGTGCATCATTTTGCGAATCAAGGTGCAGCAGCAGCTTATTTGAAGCGCAACGTTCGCAATGGCGATGTGATTTTGGTCAAAGGTTCAAGAGGGTTACGTCTGGATCAACTCGTGACAGACTTAGATATCAACAATGAGTGATACGCTACCAATTTTCTTTGCGATCTCACTCGCAAGCTTGACCTTTGTGATCACGGTTATCTGGGGATCACCGTTTATTCGGATTTTGCGCCGCTTCAAAATCGGTAAGCGTATTCGGGTAGATGGTCCACAAACGCACTATTACAAAATGGGGACCCCGACGATGGGTGGTCTCATGATCAGCATTCCGGTTGTCATTGTGACCCTAGTGCTGAACTTCGTGCGCTTGACTAGCCGTGGTGAAGTGCAAGGTCTGTCAATCTTGTTGCCATTGGGCGTGTTAGTTGCCTACGGTGCCCTTGGCATTTGGGACGACTGGGAAGGTATTCACGGGCGACGGGCCAAGACGGGTGAAGGCATGTTGGGGCGCTATAAGTTCGCGTTTCAATGGCTCATCGCGATTGTGGCCGCAGTTATTTTGTCTTACGTGTTTGATATCCACAGCTTTGCGTTGCCTGGTTATCCAAACAAGTTTGAAATGAATCCGTTGGTTTATACCGTGATTGCTGCATTTGTGATTGTGTCGACATCCAATGCTGTCAACATGACTGACGGTCTGGATGGATTAGCAGGTCTAGTTTCTGTGACTTGTTTTGCAACATACGGCATGATTGCCATCTTGCAGCAACAGTGGTTCTTGAGCCAATTCAACTTCACCATTGTGGGCGCGTTGTTTGCATTCCTTTGGTACAACGTTCACCCGGCATCACTCTTTATGGGCGACACTGGCTCGGGGGCACTTGGTGGTGTCTTAGCTGTTGTCGCGCTAATGACTGGGCAATGGTTGCTCTTGATTGTCATTGCAATTGTGCCAGTCATGGAAACCATGTCAGTCATGTTGCAAGTGGCAAGCGCTAAGCTAAGCCGCCGTTACCTAGGCGTCGATTTACGGCCATTCAAAATGACACCAATCCACCATCACTTTGAACTGATGGGGTGGAGTGAAACCCAAGTGGCACAACGCTTTTGGTTGATTTCAATCATGGCGGGCTTACTTGGAATTGCACTAGCGTCTCTATGACAAAAGTTGTTTTAGGGATTGGTCGCCAGGCGCGCGCAACAGCGCAATATTGGTCTGCACAAGGCGCTGATGTGATCTTGACTGATCAACGTACAGCTGACCAGCTAGGTGACTTGATCGACGAATTAGCGGTGCTGCCGGGCGTAACATTCTCACTTGGTGGGCATCCGCTTGAACTGCTAGATGACGCAGATGAACTCTACGTTGCTGGCGGTGTACCTTTAGAAATTCCGTTTGTTCAAGCGGCTATAGAACGTGATGTGCGTCTCACCAACGACTCGCAATTATTCCTTGAGTTGGCACCATGCCCAGTCATCGGAATTACAGGGTCTGCTGGGAAAACGACGACAACGGCGCTAACTGGCGCATTGTTGCGCAATAGCGGGGCATATCGAAAGGTGTGGGTTGGCGGCAACATTGGTTATCCCTTGCTGCATGACCTTGACCAAATGCATCCAAGCGATATTGCTGTCATGGAGCTTTCGAGTTTTCAACTCGATCTAATGACAATCTCGCCTGAGATTGCCACTGTGCTCAATGTGACGCCTAATCATTTGGATCGGCATGGCACGATGGCTGCTTACACCGCAGCAAAAGCAAATGTGTTGGCGTTTCAGAATGCGGCGAATCAGGCGTTACTGTGCGCCGATGAAATTGGCTCGGCAGCGTTAGCAGCTGGCACCCTGAGCGAACAACTATGGTGGTTTGGCACAAGCCTGCCAGCCAAAGCGCAGTATGGTGCTTACCAGTCTGGAACTGCTTTGCTATTGCGAACGCCACAGGGTGAACAGCAATTTGCAACAGTCACTGACGTACAGCTGCGTGGCGCACACAATGTTTTGAATGTGCTTTCTGCTTGTGCGTTGGCGGCAATGGCTGGAGCTGATCCAGCTACGTTTGCAGCGGCAATTCAAGAGTTTCATGGGGTGGCCCATCGCCTTGAGATGGTACGCGACTTGCAAGATGTAAGTTGGTACAACGACTCTATTGCGACTGCCCCAGAGCGCACGTTAGCCGCTGTAAAAGCGTTTGATGAACCACTGATTTTGATGCTTGGTGGTGTAGATAAAAAATTGCCTTGGGACGTTTTAGCCCAAGAATTGCAGGCCAAAGGCGTGAAATCGATCACGTTTGGCCGTGCTGGCAGCATGATCGCGAATGTATTGCGTGCGCATGAGGCTACTGTGATAGAAGCCGGAGACTTCGCTAGTGCAGTTGAAAAAGCACACGCAGTTTCCCAAGCTGGAGATGTTGTTCTGTTATCTCCCGGTTGTACCAGTTTCGATGAATTCGTGGACTTTGCCGCACGCGGCGTCCGCTTTCGGGAGTTAGTGAATCAGCTATGACAACCTATAACAAAAGCAACAACCCAATTACCTTTGACTGGAAATTCCTGTGGCTCGCCCTTGGCCTTGTGGCCTTTGGCACCATCATGGTGGTCAGCGCTTCTGTAGATGTCTCTGCTTGGGCAAATAACGGTGACGGCATGGTCGTTGCCCAACGCCAGTTGCGGAACGTTGGGGTTAGCTTAGTCGCTCTATTTGTGTTTGCACGCCTCATTGACTATCGCTGGTTGCGGGATCGTCGTTTGGCGATTGTGCTTTTGGGCGTTTCAATCTTGTTTGTGTTTGCTGTGCGCTTGTTCGGCTCTGGTGAGAGTGGTGGGCTAATCCGCGGGTTGTATAACGGTGCGATCCAGCCGTCAGAAATGTCTAAGGCTGTTGCAGTTATTTACATGGCCGCTTGGTTGAACTCTCGTCAAGATGCCCTCAACACATGGCTAGACGGTACGTTACCCTGTGCTATTTTGCTGGGTCTCATGGGAGGGGTGATTGCACTTCAACCGGATTACAGCGCGGCACTAAGTATTGTCATGGTCGGTACAGTGATGTATTTCCTGTCAGGTGCTAGCTTGCTAAATGTTGGCGCACTTGGCGCACTGTACTTAGCGACCGCTTGGTTTGTGGTCCGCGTTTTTGATCGCGGTGGATCTCGCTTGGAAGCCTACTGGGGTGGTTTGTGGGACTGGTCGCAATATGGTCAATATTCACCACACATGGAAAACATGGTGCAAGCATTTACGCTTGGTGGTTGGACTGGTCGCGGACTTGGCAATAGTTACATGAAATTTGTTGGCCAACTTCCGGCGCCGCATACGGATAGTATTTTCGGTATTGTCGCGGAAGAAGGTGGCGTGTTGCTTTGTGTAGGCTTACTCGTTGCGATGTCGCTATTTGTCTGGCGTGGAACGCAAATTGCGCAGAAAGCTCCGGACTCTTACGGGGCGATCCTAGCCGCTGGCTTCACAATGTGGATCGGGATTGAAATGCTGATCAATGTGTTGGTCTCAGTTGGCTGGCTGCCAATTCTAGGGAATCCATTACCGCTGATTTCATACGGTGGCTCATCGCTACTGTTTACGATGATTGCAGTAGGCATTGTGCTGAACGTCTCTCGGCAGTCGTATTTGGCGAGTAAAGAGATTTAGTTCCAGTGCGTTTGCTAATTGCTGCTGGGGGCACAGGCGGGCATGTTTATCCCGCACTTGCGCCGCTAGCTGATCTTGAAAAGATTGATCCTGACTTAGATATTTTGTGGGTTGGGACGCACAACGGCATGGAGCAAGACTTAGTTACTCGAAAGGGAATTAAGTTTCAGTCTGTGCGTGGGCGGGGCGTTGCTGGAGTGGGGTTGCTGAAAGCGATCCGAGCGACAGTCGAATTGGGCGTTGGGTTTTTGCAGGCATTACGCCTAGTCGGGAAGTTTCGCCCAGATGCCTTGTTTGTCACTGGTGGTTACACGGCTGTAGCTGTTACATTGGCGTGTTGGCTCAGACGAATACCAATTTCAGTGTATCTGCCTGATATTGAACCAGGTCGGGGTGTCAAATTTACGGCCCGCTTCGCGACACAAGTCTTGGTGACTAATCAGGCGTCGGCGGAGTATTTTCCGAAGCACACCGTGATTGAGACCGGTTATCCGCTGCGACCAGCACTGGTTGAGGCCAGCAAAATGGCTGAGGCAGCAGCGCGTCAACATTTCAAATTGACGCCGGATCGTAAGACCTTGTTGGTATTTGGCGGCAGTCGCGGTGCGCGTAGCTTGAATACGGTCATCAAGAATACGTTGCCAGATTTGGTTAACAAACTTGGTTTGCAAGTCATTCACATTACAGGCACATTGGACTGGCCAAACTTTGAAAGCTGGTTGCCTGAAGTGTCGAGTGAGTTGCGTGAACATTATGCGGTCTTTCCGTACTTGCATGATGACATGGGTGTTGCAATGGCGGCGGCAGACATTGTCTGCGCTCGCGCTGGAGCATCAACCTTAGGTGAGTTTCCTGCATTTGGATTAAGTGCAATTCTGGTGCCATATCCATATGCGTGGCGGTACCAAAAAGTAAATGCAGATGCACTAGTCAAGCAAGGTGCAGGCATCCGCATTGATGATGAAAATTTAGGCACTGAATTAGTGCCAGTACTTAGCAATTTATTGAATGACCCAGCAGCGTTAGAGGCAATGCGAACTGCTGCAAAAGCGAATGCGAAGTTAGACGCAACGCGTGAGATTGCCCAAGCCTTATATGCCTTGGGAACTGCGTAAGATCGACAAATGATCGAAGTAACAACCGTTTTTTGGATATTTCTGACTTTCTTTGTCCTCATTGGGGCGACCCGTGGGTGGGCAAAGGAAATTTTAGTGACCTTCAGTTTGTTGTTGGCGCTGTTCTTGAACACCATCTTTGAGCAGTTTTTGGGCGATTTGTTTCGCGCCTTTCAGCAGCAATCATTGACCTTTCAATTCTATTTTCGGATTGGAATCCTAGGCTTACTGGCGTTTTTTGGGTATGAAACCCCACGCCTTTCTAAACTGATTGAAAATAAATCGCGCCGTGACCGTCTAGAAAATGTGTTGCTGGGTGGTGTTATTGGAGCAATGAATGGTTGGTTATTAGTAGGTAGTTTCTGGTGGTATTTGAACACTTACGACTATCCAATTGAAGGGATTAGCGCACCAGTTGGTGAGGCTATTCAAAGTGCAGAGGTTATTTTGACTTATGCACCACCTGCATTGATTACGACACCGTTGATCTATTTCTTGATCGCGGCTGCATTTGTATTTGTTTTGGTTGTTCTTTTATGAGCGAACGCGTACATTTCATCGGAATTGGAGGCGCTGGCCTGTCCGCAATTGCAACAGTGTTGCTTGGACAGGGCTTTTCGGTTTCCGGTTCTGACATGAAATCGTCAGCAAATACTGCACGCTTAGAAAGCCTTGGCGCAACGGTCATGGTTGGGCATGCTGCAGAAAATGTAACTGCTGACATTGATCGCGTTGTTCGCTCTTCTGCTGTGCCAGATAGCAACGTTGAAGTTGTTGCGGCACGTGGGTTCGGTATCCCTGTTGTAAAACGCCAAGATTTCTTAGGCGAAATGATGCTCCCCAAAGTGGGCATTGGTATTGCAGGAACGCATGGTAAGACAACCACCACTAGCTTTCTCGCGTTTGTACTGCACCATCTCGCGCTAGATCCAACTTTTATTGTTGGTGGTCAGCTTGCTGACTTAGGCACAAACGCTCGCTATGGACAAGGGGAACACTTTGTCATTGAGGCGGACGAATATGATCACATGTTTTTGGGCTTACGCCCAAAGATTGCGGTGATCACCAATGTGGAACATGACCACCCAGATATTTATCCAACGTTTGATGACATGTTGGATGCCTACCGCCGCTATGTAGACTTAGTTCCAGACGACGGCTTGGTCATTGTCTGTCAAGATGACGCCGGTTCGCGACAGATTGGCGAGTATGCCAAGTCTGTTGGTAAGCAGGTGCAAAGCTACGGGGTGCAAGAGTCTGCTGATTGGAGTGCCGAAGAAGTGCGTGTTAATCAGATGGGTGGCAATGACTACTTATTGATGCGCAATGCAAGTGAAACCATTGGGCTTATCCGCATGCGATTGCCAGGGTTACACAATGTCAATAACAGCTTGGCTGTCTTGGCAGTATTGAATTTCTTAGGGATTTCTTTCCAAAGCGCCATGATGTCACTACGTGAATTTCGTGGTGTTGGTCGGCGTTTTGAATTAAAGGGCGAGGTAAATGGCATCACCATTGTAGATGATTATGCCCATCATCCAACCGAGCTTCGGGCCACTTTAGCGAGTGCACGACGGCGTTTTGAAGGCCGAAAAATTTGGGCCATGTTCCAGCCCCATACCTACAGCCGCACGAAAGCGCTGTTATTGAATTTTGCGGCAAGTTTTAGTGATTCAGATCATGTGATCATCACTGATATTTTTGCCTCACGTGAAAAAGATAAAGACGTGTCGGCGGCTGATATTGTCGGCAATATGCAACACCCAGATGTGCGCTATGTGCCTGAGCTGGAAGATGCTACCGACATGCTGATTGAAGAATTATCGGCTGGTGATGTACTCATTACGTTAGGCGCAGGCAACGGACATACCGTTGGCGAAGCAGTTTTAGAGCGCTTGACGCGGGCACAACAACCAGTTGCTCTGATGTCTGGTGCGGTTTCACCTGCTGAAATGAGAGCGCTGTTTGGTGACAACTTGCGAATTGATGCGCTCATGTCCCGTTTTACATCAGCGCGAATCGGTGGCCCGGCGGACTACTTGCTCACAGTGTCTTCAAGTGATGAACTTGCGCAAGCTGTGCTGTTTGCAAAAGAAGCTGGATTACCTTGCACCATCATTGGTGCAGGTTCCAATATTCTAGTATCCGATGCTGGCATTCGTGGTCTAACTATATTGAACCGTGCTCGCAAAATTGAAATCAAGCCGGAAGGTGATCGTTTCAAAGTTTTTGCTGAGTCGGGAACGTCTTTGCCGCTGTTAGCACGCCAATGTATGACACACGGCGCTGCAGGATTTGAGTGGGGCGCAACTGTACCTGGTACGGTCGGGGGCGCTGTCGTTGGGAATGCCGGTGCTCACGGCGCAGATGTTGCTACAAATCTCGAAATGGCCGAAATCTTGCATCCTAATCAAACGGTGCAAGCTTGGACGAATGCGGACTTGAAATTTGAGTACCGGACGAGTTTCTTGAAGCAAAACTCTGGCTACACCGTATTGTCGGCAACATTTGTTTTGGAAAAAGACGACCGTGATGCCATTCAAGAGCGGATTGAAACGTTTCAGGGGCATCGCAAACGTACGCAACCACCGGGCGCAACCATTGGGTCTATGTTCAAAAATCCGGCAGGCGATTACGCTGGACGATTGATTGAACAAGCAGGGTTGAAAGGTGGCAGCATTGGGAATGCAAGTATTTCTAATCTACATGCAAATTTCTTTTCAAATAATGGCGACGCTGCCGCTGAAGATGTGTATGCCCTAATTAAGCATGCGCGCAAGGTTGTAAAGCAGCAAACTGGTATTGAGTTGGAATTAGAAGTAGAGCTAGTAGGCGATTGGAATGAGTAAGAAAAAGCTAAAAGTCGGCCTGATTTTCGGTGGCCGCTCAGGCGAGCATGAAGTGTCGTTGAATTCGGCCCGCTCGGTCTATGCGGCGATGGATAAAAACAAGTACGACGTTACCCTAATTGGCATCTCCAAGACTGGACAGTGGCTGCTTAGTGGTGACGCAATTTTGGCTTTAACTGGTGAAACCGATCAGCCTTCAGCCATGCTCTTGCCAGACCCAACTGAGAAAGCACTTTTGCAAGTGTCCGCTACGGATGCATCACGTTCAGTTACGCCAATTACTGAATTGGATGTTGTTTTTCCCGTAATGCACGGCACATTTGGTGAAGATGGTGCTATTCAAGGTCTGTTCGAAATGGCAGATCTTGCCTACGTGGGGTCAGGCGTTGTTGGCAGTGCAGTCGGGATGGATAAGACCATCTTCAAGGCTGTGATGGTGGCAAATAATATTCCAGTTTTACCGTATGTCAGCACAACGCGGACTGCCATCAAGGCAGACATTGATGCAGTCATGGCGCAAATTACAGCGACTTTGCAGTATCCAATGTTCATCAAGCCTGCAAATTTAGGGTCTTCCGTTGGCATTTCTAAAGCTGATGATGCAGCCGCGCTGCGTAAAGGGTTACTTGAAGCTGCTCGTTGGGATCGACGCGTTGTTGTTGAACAAGGCATTGACGCCCGCGAAGTTGAAGTAAGCGTATTGGGGAATGATGAACCAATTGCTTCTATTGCTGGGGAGATTGCACCAAAACGTGATTTTTACGATTACGAAGCCAAGTATGTTACGGATGACTCAGAATTGATCATTCCGGCTAAGTTAGATGCAGACCAAATGGATGCAATTCGGGCATTGGCTGTTGACGCATATAAGGCTATCGACGCTGCTGGACTGTCGCGCGTCGACTTTTTGCTTGATAAAGAAACCGGTGAGTTGTGGATCAATGAGATCAACACGCTGCCTGGATTTACTGACATCAGCATGTATCCAAAGCTGTGGGGTGCTACTGGCATTTCATACTCGGACTTGATTGATAAATTGATTGAATTTGCACTCGCGCGAAAGCAGGATCGGGACGTGACAGTGCGCTCATTTGACGTTCCAGAGGCCTAAGATGGGAATTTTTCGACGCGAACCACGGCGGAAATCGCGCCAAACGCGCACCTTTGACAGCTCGATCCGCGTCCGTACGCCGCAAGAGCTAGATCGCCGATTGCAAAAACCAGCGCGTAAAAGCCGGAAAGGCAAAACACGCAAAACCACTTCACGGTTTGACGCCGCAATGCCAATGCCGTTGAGCGCACCACGCGTTCGGCAGCGCAATGAGCGCCGTACCATTGAGTTTGATCCAGCGATTTTTGCGTTGGGTTGGCGCTACCTTAGCTTGGCAATCTTTGTGGTGGCATTGGGTGGTTTAGTTTGGTTGCATACGGATGATCAGTTCTATGTCTACAGTGCAGAGATAGAAGGGCTGAAATATGCCAATCCAGATGATGTGTTCCTGCGTAGCAAGCTTTATGGCATGAATGCATTTTGGGTCAATGAGACTCAGGCTGAAGAACGCATTATGGCAGCTAATCTCGGGATTGCTGACGTAGATGTTGACATTGTTTGGCCAGGTAAATTGTTCATCACCTTGACCGAAGCTGTGCCAGTTATGGTGTGGCAGTCCGGTGATCGGGTTGTTTGGGTCGATGAAGTTGGCACGGTTGTTTCTGAAGCCAATGGCAATATGGACCTGCTTCCAATTGTTGTTGACGATGGCTCACTGAGCTTGGAGATTGACAGCAAGGTGCCTTTGGTCGCGATGAACACGGCGCATGAGTTGAAGCGCTTACGCGGCAATATTGAAATGCTGCACTATGACGCAGCCAATGGAATCTCTTACCAAGATGGCCGTGGGTGGCGTGTTTACTTTGGCATTGAAAATGATGTCACGTTGAAGCTAGTGCGCTATGAAAGCTTTGTCGCTGAACAGGTGGAGCCTTCTGGTAGCGTGCCAAGTGGCATTAAGGTGCTTGATCCAGACGCAATTTCGATTGTGCCGTAACAATATCTAGTAGTAGTAACGCAAGTAGTACGAATGACAATTTTTGCAGTAATTGATATTGGCTCTAGCAAAGTCACCGCGCTCGTCGCGCAAGCCTATGAAGGCTCGCGTTATGACATCATTGGCGTTGGTGTAGCTGAAGCAAAAGGGGTAAAACGGGGCGTAATTGTGGACGTCAACGATGCCACCTTGGCAATTCAAGATGCGTTGACCAAAGCTGAACGCACCTCTGGATACGAAATTACCAGCGCGTTTGTGAACTTATCGGGCAAGCATGCGGATTCACTGAACAATGGCGGGGTCGTTGGTATCAACGATAACCGCGCTATTGACGAAGAAGACGTTGACCGTGCCTTAGATAGCGCCCGCGCTGTGTCAGTGGCTTATGACCGCGAAGTGGTGCACATCATCCCGCGTGGGTTTACTGTTGATGGGCAAGATGGCATCAAGTCTCCAGTCAACATGCATGGGTTCCGCTTGGAAGTCGAGGCGCACATTATTACAGCGTCAACTGCGGCAATGCAAAACGTTGAACAATGTGTCAATGCCGCTAATGTGGATGTAGCAGGAACCATTCTCAGTCCGCTTGCTAGTGCGCAGTCTGTTTTGACTGACACCGAACGTGAAATGGGCGTGATGGTTGTTGACATTGGTGAAGGGACTGTTGATCTAGCGGTTTACATTGAGGGCAGCATTTGGCACTCTCGCGTGCTAGACATTGGCGGTGAACGCATTACGGGCGACATCATGATGGGTTTGCAAGTGGATCAACTGTCTGCTGAACAGCTCAAAAAACAATATGGTCATGCCGTTTGCAATGAAGTGAGCCCTGCTGAGACATTCATTGCAAGCCCGCTTGGCTCTGATCGAATGCAAGAATATTCACGGGCGCGACTCGCCGAAATTGTCGAAGCGCGCACGGAAGAAATCTTTGTCATGATCCAACGTGAAATCAAACGTGCGGGGTATGACAATTTACTTTCAGCCGGCGTTGTCCTAACGGGCGGCACCGCACAACTGAGTGGAATTCGCTCAGTTGCTCAACGGGTTCTGAATTTGCCAGCACGCATTGCAGAGCCTAATAAACTCACCGGATTAGTGGAGCGAATTCAAGGCCCAGCGTTTGCAACAAGCAGCGGGATGGTCGACTGGGTTGCCACTTATTACGGTGGAGAAACAACAAAAACGCGCCGTCGAAAATCAATTTCTAGCTCTCGGAAAAGTGATCAAGGCAGCACAATTAATAAGTGGTTGGAAAGGTTCCTGCCGTAGTAAAAAAGCACGTGAAACATTTGCGCTTTAGTGTGAAACATAGGATAATTTACCTGACCAACAGGAGGAGTTTTTAGCAGATGGAAGGATTTAGAGCACCTAAACAAAACCGCAGCGGTAGCCCGCAACAAGCGGCAAATCATCACCCAGCCTATTCTGATTTTGCATCAGATAGTCGCCGGCCAGACATGCAACCAGCGCCTCATAATGAGACCTTTGCACGCATCAAAGTTGTCGGTGTTGGTGGTGGCGGTCAGAACGCTGTCAATCGCATGATTGAAGTCGGGATGACCGGCGTCGAATTTATTTCAGTCAATACTGACGCGCAAGCGTTGTTGAATTCAAATGCCCCTCGCCGGGTTCGCATTGGTGACAAACTCACCCGTGGCCTAGGCGCAGGTGGTAACCCAGAAACCGGTCGCAAAGCGGCTGAAGAATCTGGTGAAGAACTAATGGAAGTGCTGAAAGGCGCTGACATGGTCTTCGTTACCGCTGGTATGGGCGGTGGTACAGGCACTGGTGCTGCAGCTGTTGTCGCAAAAGCTGCAAAAGACATGGGTGCTTTGACCATTGGTGTGGTCACGAAGCCATTCATGTTTGAAGGTGTCCGTCGTTCTGAAATGGCAGACAAAGGTATTCAAGCGCTGAAAGAAAGTGCGGATACATTGATTGTCATTCCTAATGACCGCTTGCTACAAATTGTTGATAAGCGCGCATCTATTATGGATGCATTCCGCACTGCGGACGAAGTGCTACGCCAAGGTATCCAAGGGATTTCAGAATTGATCACAATTCCTGGTTTGATCAACCTTGACTTTGCTGACGTAAAAGCAATTATGTCGCAAGGTGGCGCTGCATTGATGGCTGTTGGTGTTGGCGAAGGTGATGACCGCGCCCGTGCAGCAGCACAGCAAGCAATTAAGAGCCAACTGTTGGACGTCACCATCGATGGTGCACGTGGCATCTTGTTCAATGTTACTGGTGGTCCAGACCTCAGCCTGTTTGAAGTCAATCAAGCAGCTGCCATCATCAAAGAAACAGCACATCCAGATGTGAACTTGATCTTTGGTGCGGTTATTGATCCGAATATGGGTGATCAATTGCGTGTGACTGTGATTGCTACTGGCTTTGATGACCAACGCTCAGTACGTCGTGCTTCAACTCGCGCTGCAATTAACCGCCGCAGCAGTAGCACTGTAGAGCAAACGCAACCTAATCCAGTT
>JAHDBS010000040.1 GCA_020630225.1 Anaerolineales bacterium
CAACATTTTTCTGCCAGTCAAATTCACCGCGTATTGGCGAGCTATGAAGCCATATTAGAAGCCCTGAGCATGAGCCAGCCTGAGACCACCGTTCAGCAGTTGCCATTGCTCACCCAAACACAATATCAGCAAATTATTGTTGATTGGAACGCAACAGAGGTTGCAATCCCGTCGCTCCACGTTCATCAATTGTTTGAGGCACAGGTGCTCCGAACACCGCACAAAATTGCCGTGATCGACGGGCAACGCACAATCACTTACGCTGAGTTGAATGCGCGCGCCAATCGCTTAGCGCGTCACTTATGCGCCCAAAATGTTCAGCCGAATACGATGGTGGGCGTTTATTTTGAACGCACCCTAGAGCTAGTCGTGGCCTTTTACGCAATTCTCAAGTCCGGCGGAGTCTATGTACCGCTCGACCCTATGTATCCACCGGAGCGGTTAGCGTACCAATGCCAAGATGCAGATCTAAAACTGATTCTGACCCAACCAAATTTAGCTGACAGCTTGCCAGCTGCGTCTGCCGCCACCGTCATCGTTGTGACCCAAACAGATGCGGCCTTAGCGCACTACTCTGGCGAGAATCTATTCACCGAAATAGCGCCAGAATCGCCCGCCTATGTCTTATATACCTCTGGATCGACCGGGGTGCCGAAAGGGGTGGTTATTTCACATGGCAACCTAAGCAATGAGGTCTACTGGCGCCGCACTGAATGGCTAGACAAAGATCTCGATTACCGCACTTATGCCCGGCGACCAATTGGATTTGATGTCTCAGTAAGTGAGCTGACGCGCACGTTGAGCTGGAAAGGCTGCATTGTCATTGTGCCAAATACCCAACACTTTGACCTTGATGCCCAGTTAGCGCTCAGCAAAGAACACGGGTTGACTGACATTGGGTTAGCGCCGTCGTATGCCTTACAGTTGCTCGCCAAAGAGGACTTGTCCGCGCTGGACCAGCTCCTGACCTTGGCCTGTGGCTCCGAAGCGGGCACCTTTGAAATTTTCAATCAACTAAAAGAAAGGTTGCCGCACGCCAAGGTTGGCAACCTTTACGGCCCGACTGAGGCTACTATTGTTACCATCTGTTGGGAATTTGACGCAGCAGTGGCGGGCAAAGTGTTGCCCATTGGCAAGCCCATTACAAACACACAAGCATACATCTTGGACGCGCATGGCAATCCCGTGCCAGTTGGGATTGCTGGAGAAATTTGCATTGGCGGTGCGAATGTTGGGCTGGGGTATCTCAACTTACCTGAGCTTACGGCCAAAAAATTTATTACAAATCCATTTCGAGCAGATGGGTCACGCATCTATCTCACTGGAGATTTAGGCTACTTCTTGCCTGATGGCAACATTGTCTACGTAGGCCGAAAAGACAACCAGATTAAGCTACGGGGCTATCGGATTGAGCTAGATGAAATCCGGCTGCGCATTGACACACACCCGGCTGTAAAGCGTAGCGTTATTGCTATTAAGGAAGATGTACATCAGAACAAACTGATTGTCGCCTACCTCAAACTCAACACTGGACATCACTTCAATAGTGAAGCGCTAAACGCCTATTTAGCCCCGCAACTACCCTATTACATGCTGCCAAATGCCGTAGTTCTGGTTGATGAATTCCCCCAAACTCTAAACAAAAAAGTAGACGTGGCGCGTCTACCAATGCCACAGATGGCAGAGCAACTCACCACGCACGCGATTGTCACAGCCGCCAATGAAACAGAAGCCTTACTGTGCAAGCTTTGGCGCGATGTACTAAATCTAGCGACTGTCAGCACTACCCAAAGCTTTTTCAACTTAGGGGGCAATTCATTATTGGTCGCGCGAATGTTTGCCAAGTTAGAAGCGCAGACGGGCGTCCGGCTACCGTTATCGCTGTTATACAAAGCACCTACTATCCAACGCCTTGCGCCTTACCTCGCTCACAACAGCATCGCGCCTTCGTGGAAGAGCCTGATCAAACTGAATGATGGCACCAGTAAAGTTCCGCTTATTTTGTTACATGACATGGCCGGCAACGTCATGGGTTACCAAGAATTGATCAGCAATCTGTCTCCAACGCAAACTGTTTATGGCCTGCAGGCTGTTGGGTTAGATGGCAACGCAGACTTAATCCCTACAATTGAAGCGATGGCAGCCCATTACATTGAAGAGATTAGCCAGGTATGGCCAACAGAACCAGTGATGCTCGGCGGCTGGTCTTTCGGGGGAATTGTGGCGTTTGAAGTCGCGCAACAGCTCACGCGTCAAGGACGTACTGTGCCGCTCCTCGCCATCTTTGATACTAAATTTGAACAGCAGTATCAGCGTATGTTATGGGAATCGGGTCGGTTTGGCGCTTATGGCAGGCGCTGGTTTGCAAAGCAGACAGCAAGTTTTCAGAATTTTTTCTCTGCACCGCTGCGCCGGAAATATAAACTACTACAACAACGCCTTTCTTGGATATTTGTACAGCTAAAAGCCCGTGGTAAAAAGAACGCTGCGTCTAATACATTACGTAACACACCCACGAAACACTACAGTTTCAGCACATTACTGCAAGTCAACGCAGCGGCGGCCAATCAATACGCGGCTAAACCTTATGCTGGCGATTTAGTTTTATTTCAAGCCACGGAACAAGCAGACTCTTTAGCGGGCATCGACCACAATGGCTGGCAACCTTTTGTCCAAAGGCAGCTCACCGCTATTCACATTGAGGGCACGCACAAGAGTATTTTCACCGCAGATGGCGCGGCAAAACTAGCAATTGCATTACAACAACAAATCGATTTATTGCCAGACGCGAATAGTCAGGTAAAAAATTCCCGTGAATTCGTGTAATTGAATGCACTTCTACCCGCGCGCAAAACCCCACTGAAATCGCCTAGAAACATGGGCTTCTAGAATATCTTATCCAGAATTCAGGTTACTTATATTCAATAAGCGTATGGCGTTTTTTCAGCACCGCCCGACTGACATATTGCAACATGCCTAGGAATTCAGGGAATTTACCACTCGCAATGAGCCACGCATATGCCAGTGCCAGCTGCATATTATGCGTTTGCTTGTAACGTCGCCAAAGCATCCTACAGAAGTAGAGCAGATACCCACCTCCGATTAGCATTGCCACAATTGGTTGCCAAACAAGCGCCAATACAAAACAAAGTGGCACGACAGCCCCCCATAAAACAGCAGACCGCACCTGACGCTGATAGTACCGTTCTGGACCTCGGCCATACCAATGATAGATATTGGCATACACATGGCCTGTGCGACGTGACCGTCGATACCATTGTGAAAGCCGCATAATCTCAGCATTGTGCAAGCTCATAAGGCTATTTAGTCGCCAAACTTTTTTGCCCGCACGCCTTGTACGTAGGCAAAAGTCTTCATCTTCACCAGCAATCAGCGTTTCGAAAAAGCCACCTAACGCTTGAAATAATTCTTGGCGAACACACATGTCGCCAGTGACCGCTAGCGTATTCCCAATGGGGCCATTCCAGTCGCGGTCTAAGATTGCATTGTAAATGGAGGCGTCTGGATAGCGTTCTCTACGCAGTCCACTGACAATCCCAATGTCAGGGGACTGACTAAATGCAGCAAGCGCACTTTCCAGCCAGCCGGCCTGAATCACACAATCGCCGTCCAGGAATTGGACGTAGCGCAAGTCTGGCTGCAACATAAGCAGGCGGGCGAACCCCGCGTTACGCGCCCGCGCCATGTTGAAAGGCCTATCGCTTGAAAGCGCAACAACCTCAACCCCAAGGGATTGGGCGAACGTAACGCTATTGTCGGTTGAGCCAGAGTCAACATATACAACCCGCATTTGAGGATATAAAGTTCGAATCGCTTCTAAGCATGCTTCTAAGCGCGCACCTTCGTTACGGCCAATGGTGACAAGGCCAACCTGCATTAACGTTACTGAGTCAACAGACATATTCTTGATGTGGACAAGCTATGGGCACGTCAAGCGGAGATTCAAGCGGCGCTAGATGGCAAATCGCAGATAGGCCAACAGCACAGCACTAGCAAGACCTAGGGCGAAGGCGTCTATTCGAGGTTGAAAAAGCTTTTGTTTTTCCAAAATAATAGTTGTCGGAATAAGCCCCAGAATTGCCGACAGCAGCGTACTTACCACAAGCCCATTGACACCCCAAGCGGCGTATCCAACCAAAATTGCCGTCAGAAAAATCACAAACTTCAGGCCGTTTAGAATCGCCATCTGCTTCATTTTTCCTGTTCCAATGAGAACATAGTCGTAGCTCCAACCGATTGCCTTGAACAGGCTAGCTAGCGCCAAGATCTCTAGCATCCAGCCGGCGTCTTTGAACGCCTCAGCATATAAGAATGTCACAAGCTCTTCACCAAGCACAACAAACGTTAGGCTCACCGCCCACACGCAAGCAATTAGGCCAAGTCGCGACTTGGCTAGAAAAGCATCTAACGCTTGCGGTGTCTCGCGCTGCAGTTCTGCATAGGTAGGAAACAACACGCGCTGACCAATGCTGCCAATGCCCACTTCCACTAGTGTCGCAAGCATCAGAGCGACATGGTACACCCCTAAGAACTCAATACTCCCCAGTCGCCCAAATAAGACTCGGTCCAGCTGCGTTGCCGTGAAATGAAATGCTGTGCTTAGAAAGATCCAACGCCCAATGGAAAAAATTTCGCTAAAAGATGATCGATCCCATTGGAACCGATTCGCGAACAAGGCTTGCCCCAACCAAAGATGACTAAGTGCAGTAACCACAAATTTGCCTACTAGCCCGCCAAGAATCAGTGCCCAGATGCTTTTGTATAACCAAGCACCAATTATCATCACAATTACGGACGCTACATATCCAAAGAATTCACTTAGGACAACATCGCGTAACTCTAAATTACGTTGGCGAATCGGGAATTGGGTCGACCGCAGCCCTTGAATAACAATGCCAATCCCCGCTGCAGGCAGCAAAAACTGTAACTGCGGTTCTTGATACCAACTGGCAATTGGGCCGCTTAGTAAAACACAAACTATAAATAGCAGCAGCGCTCGGAGTAACTGCACGGTCCACGCTGTATTTTGAAACGCCTGCGTTGCCCCACGTTCGCTATAGATGATGCTTGGCGCAATGCCAAAGTCGGAGAACAAGACCAGCCCCACCAGGATGACGTTGACAATCGCCATGAGCCCTAAGTGTTCAGGGAGCAGCAAATAGGTCAATAGCAAATTACTTGCAAAGCGTAAGCCTTGCTGGGCAACATAGACTGCCAATAGCCAACTGCTATTGGAGACAAGCTTTTGCTTGAGGTTAACTGAGGTAATCACAGCTGTACTACCGCCTACCCATTATGACGAAACCGACTCACAAGCGCGTGCATCATCAATCGCCAAAAGAACGGCAAGCCTTTCACAATATAACGATCAAAGAGACGAATAGGTTCTAGCCAGAGCCGATGCGCCCATTCAAGACCGAATCGCTGCATCCACTGCGGAGCACGCAACTTCTCACCCGTTACGAAATTGAATCCGGCTCCAACACCAAGCCACCATGCTTGCTCAACCACTGGACTAATATGCGCAAACAAACGCTCTGTCTTTGGTGACCCTAGGGCAACGTAAACAATATTGGGCTGAATAGTTTCAAGTAAGCCGCAAATATGCTCAATTTCTCGCAACTGATGTTCAAATCCAAACGGCGGGGCATAAACACCTGCAACCTGCAACTTCGGATATTTTGCTTTGAGAATATCTGCTGTTCGTTGCGCGGTGTCGTCTGCGCCGCCCAAGAAGAAAATTGACAAGTCATTATCAGCGGCAGCTTCTGTCAGCGAATAGATGAGATTAGAGCCTGTGACACGCTCTGGCAGAGGTTTGCCCTGTAACCGACTAGCCCAAATGATGGGCATGCCGTCTGCGATGCGCACCTTGGCTTTCTGTACAGTTTGCCGAAATTCGGCGTCCAATGTCAGGCGTCGAAGATGATCCAAATTGATGGTAATCACATCGCCGCCGAATCCTAATTTCGCCTGCGCAACGATGTATTGCACAAGCGCTGATTCGGAGATGCTATCAAAACTAATATTGAAAAAACGTGCTTGTGGGGTCAAATAACGAGAGGCTCTGTTACGGGAAAATGCTGATGTTGTCATCTTCGTTTTCCTCCGCTGTCTTGCAAAAAACATGCCTTTCGTCGAAAAAACAACATAAACCGACTACTAATATACACCGTAATACTCAGAATTCGCACTACCAATGCCATAGCGAGGTCAAACCGCGCTGAAATCATCAACATAATATTTGTCACAAGCCGCATCGCATTGGTCTGCACCTGTGCAATCGTCATACTTTCGTAATCCAAATATCGCGCCAAGCATTTGGGACAGCATGCTTTTTCTTGCGACCAAATGTCTCGCGGAATAAGGCAATGCAATATCCAAACTCCCAAAGCAGATTTGCCGCAAGCCACCCAAAAACACCAAAGTGCTTTTTGAAATAGTAGCTCCGCGCAGAATAGAAATATTTTGGATATGGCTTTAACTTGGGCTGATCAAACTTGATAGCTGAACTTGCGCCACCTAAATGCACTACGCGTGCGGTAGCAACGGTCTTGACAGACACTTGAGCAGCTTTGGCACGCAAGCAATAATCCACATCTTCAAAATACATGAAGAAATTGCGATCTAAATATCCAATTTGTTGAAATATTGTTGAGCGAATCACAATTGAGGCAAAGCTAACCCAATCTGGCGTTTGGCGATGAGTAACATTGTGGATTGCCACATTGTGCCGCCGAAACATACGCGCAATCACCCCTGTGTTAGAGGCGGTCAACAGCTCGGTTATTGGCGTAATACGATTGAAATGCTGATTTTGGACGGTTGCGTCTGGCGATTCTAATTGTGGGGTAAAAATGCCTGCGTTCGGCCACTGCTTGAGCGCGTTGCGCATTTCCAGAACTGCTTCAGGATGGAAGTACGTATCGCTATTGGTTAGCCAGTAAGCTTGGGCAGCAACAGATTGCAGCGCGACATTGTTGCCACCCGAGAATCCCTCATTCTCGTCAAGGCACATGAGTGTCACAACTTGCGCACAGTTCTGGGCTGCTATGTAGCGCCGGAGGTCTTCAACAGAGGTGTCATTAGACCCATTGTCTACAACAACAATATGGTCGGCTTGCCAATCAATTTGAGGCAGCAACGACTCGATGCATTGTGTCACTAATGCCGGCGTCCGGAAGTTAACAATGACAAAACAAAGATCGTATTTCGTATTTGAAGCCCTTGCCATTACTAATTCCATTACAAATTGAAGCCGTCTACTGCTGCTTCATTTCTTATACCTATTACGTTTATCGTAACAGTTTTTGCATGCTTTTCGCTTCATCATCAAAAACTCCAACTGACTACAAACAGGATCTCAATTGTTTGCCTTCTTTTCGATAGTAGGATTCGATTGGCTAGCCGTTTTGCAAAATATCTTTGAGTAGTAAATGTATATGTAGTCCTGCAAAACATTTGTACTTCTAAGCTTAGCCAACACGAGATAAACCACAGGTAGAGGCAGAGATGATGCAAAACAGTACTGAAAAAAAGATTTCCCGCAGAGAAGCGCTAAAGCTAATTGGCACCGTTACTGGTGGCGCAATTCCCATGGCATGGGCGGCCCCCATTATTGACAAAAGCACGCTTCCTGTTCACGCGACCACTTCTGAAATGCCAGTGTTGTACGCAGTGAATCAGGTCTTTGCCCAAAGTAGCTTCCAGAACAGCATTGGCGAAAATATTGTTAAAACCAACGATGTTTTCATCGCTACTTTCAAAACAGATCCGGCACAGGCTGGTGTTCCAGTCAAAGCCCAATTGATCCTGAATCAACCAGGGCATCCACGTGATGGTGGTGAAATTGTTGTCATTGAAGGCGTTACCGGCCCAGATGGCACCTTCACCTTCTCAAAAGCACTATTTGAAGTGGGTGGCATTCAGCCTGGGCTTGACCGCCTAACGCTGCTCTGGACATATGACAGTGGGTCTGGGGCATTCTTGACCATTACCCACAACATTGGTCTAGCTTAGGCGCGCGACAACACAGCTATATGAGTTAGCCCGAATTTTCGGGTTTAGTTAGAAATGAAAACGGCCTCTCACTTGAGAAGCCGTTTTTTTATCTAGCGGGGAGTTTGCAAAGAGCCGCCGTTTCTCTGTATCATCATTGATGTATACCTATCAAGCCGCCAGCCATTAAGGCGTTTTAACTTCGTCAACTGGAATTGAAACCGCTCAAGTAGACATCGCAAAACTCATGCAACCAACTGCTATTCCAACGCTCAACCCAAATTACTCTTTAGAGCAAGTTGACCAAGAAGCGATTCTGTTTAATGCCGCAAACGATTCAATTTTCTACCTCAACAATACCGGCAACCTCATTGTGCAACTGTGTGATGGCAAGCGTTCTGTTGCTGCACTCGTTGAGTTGCTAAAAACAGCGTATCCAGAAACGGCAACTAACATTGCCACAGATGTTGAAACCCTCTTGTCAACTTTACAAGCAGAGGGCATTGTCACGCTGAAGTCTTAGCCGCATTCCACAAACTCCAGATTGAACACCTTGTCTGAGCTGAATTTGCATCAGCAACTGTTGCTTCTATGCACAGACTTCTCTGTCTCCAACGCTACGGTTACCCAGCTCAACACACTAGCTGCGCAAGTCAAACGTTGGGATCAGTTTGTGCTGTTAGCCGAAGAACACAACATGGCGCCACTGGTACGCACGGTGTTCGCTCAGGCGCAGCTCAGCATCCCTCATCAAGTCAAACACCAACTCTTAGGACTGCAAGTTCGGCATCGTAAGGCGAATGCTGCTAAGCGAACAGCGCTTTTAGAAATTTGTCGCGCGCTTGAGGCCGCCCATATTGATGTCATTGTGCTCAAAGGTGCGTGGCTAGCCGAAACGCTATACGCAGCCCCTGAGCTACGACCAATGCGGGACATTGACATCTTGGTGGCTGAAAAAAACGTCAAACAGGCGCAAGCAGCATTACAAAATATTGGCTATGTTGTGGGGATCGAGAATGAGCTTGAGGCAAGTGAGGTCTACCACTTAGAGACGCTTACCAAAACAATCGCCAGCTTTACGATTAGCGTAGAAGTCCACTTTGGCTTCAAGTCTCGCTTTACTGCCAAACAATTACGCAAGCCATTTAAAGATCTCTGGGCAATGCGCCAAGACCATCAGCTTGAGAGCACTTCAATTTATGGCCTTGGCCCAACCGACATGCTCTGGCAGCTGTATATTCACCTTATCTCAGAAGATTTACGCATTGGACGCATTGCCGATGTGCTTGAATTTGCAATCAAACAGCAGCACGCCATTGACTGGCAACAGCTTGCAACACACTACCCTGAGCTATTAGCCGGCCTACGCGCTTTACTTTCTGCACGGGGACAGTCCGCACAACTTCCACAGCTCCCGTCGGCTTACTTCCCTAGTAGCGCCACCGTGCCGCTGCATGACTGGCCGCCGCTTTCTTTAGCATCCTTCAAAGCAACGAATCTCTCTGGATGGCAAAAGATACGTAAGCTTTTATTACCGTCTCCAACAACGCTGATGGTGGTCTTTGGGCTTACCAGTCGCTGGCAGCTATGGCTATGTCGCAGCGTCATTTATCCAGCGCATCTACTGAAATGGATCTTTCGCTGGGCTGTCATAGACCGTCGCCTTCAGCAATGGATATTTGCGTTACGCAACCCAGCTGCGTTGAAGTAGGACAACCACAAACACCATTCCGCTAGCGACTTAATAACGCGTCTAGCTTCTCTTTTACCTCAGTATTCTCTGGTGTCATTTGCAAGGCGGCTTCATATGCTGCCTGTGCGGCTACTGGGTTTTGCAACTCACGTTCCACATCACCTAACAGCACCCAATATTCCACAACGTTTTCACTCTCCACCGCAAGCGCTGCGTTTAGAAAAGTTTTTGCCGTTTCATACTCACCCTGTGCAGCATGGATGACAGCAGCGTAATAGTCTGAATAGTGAAAGTCTGTCTGTGCTAAGGCAATTAGCGCGGCATCCTCGTTACCGGCTTCGAAGTAGCTTGTAGCTAAATCAATATGCCACCAAAACCGCGCTGGTGCGGCAACAACAGCCTGAGCATAGAAAGGCTGAGCAGCAACTAAGCTGACATGCGCCGCATGATAATCTCCCAATGCATGATTGATTTCGCCGCTAAATTCCGCAGTCTCAATCACCGTTTGAATGAGCGCATCACGTTGCGCCGCATTTGTGTCTGTTATTGCATAAATATCAGCGACTTGGACCTGACTAAGCAGCCTCAACTCACTATCCTCAGTGAGGTCAATCGCGTTTAGAAAATGTCTTTCCGCCACAGCATACTCTTCCTTAGCCAAATGCACTAATCCAAGCGTATGCAGCCACTGATCGCGATATAGCGACTCCGGCCACTCTGAGTTGGCCTCTGTTAGCAATTGAATTGCCCGGTCATAGTCTTGCGTCTGGAAATAGTGATACCGCGCAACATCCAGAACAGTGCGCTCAGGGTCAAGCTGATAGGCTTGCTGAAATGCGTCTGCAGCTAATTCTTCTTCATAGACTACGGCCGCACGCCACCCAAGCACAATGAGCTTGATAGGATCTTCAGCTTGCACATACGCCGCAAACGCGGTGTCTAAGTCTGCTTCTGCCGCATATGCTTTACCCAGCAAAAATTGGCGGCCCTGCTCACGTTGCCCCTGCATTTGACGGGCTTCTAACACGTCTTGCACGAATTGTGGATCAAACGTCGCGTCAGCAGACTGCTTAGCAAGCCAGAGTGCCTGACTGTCTGTCAGCGGCAACTCAAGCGATTCATCGAACGCGACTTCGTTGGCAACAAATGACCGTGTTAATGCCAAGGACTGCGCGCCCAAGGCAAAAGACAGTCCTATTACGCCACAGACAACGCAGGCAATCCATGCTTTTGATTGCTGCGTGACCTGTGGCGGAGTGGTCGTGATTCCATAGGCAATGCCTAGTGGTATCCAAAAGAAAAGCGCTTGCGGAGATCCAATGGCAATTGCGTCAGTGAGTGAAAACACACCGAATGCGCACATACTCGCCATTAGCCCAACTGTTAGCATGCGCTGCTGGGGCACACGCAGACTGCTTTGCCACAAACGATATCCAGCACCCGCGAACAACATGACAAATGCACCTAACCCAATAAGACCGAGGTCTAATCCCGTCTGCAAGACTTGGTTATGGGCATGGATGATTTCACTAGCCGCAACTCTGCCACTTGGGTACAGATGCACCACACTTTCGATGCCGTCTAGCCCAACGCCGGTCAACGGGAAGTCTGTCAACGCGACAGCGCTCCACGCCCAAAGGTCCTGTCGCCACTGAAAACTCAAACTATCACCGATGAGCAACATACTTGGCGGGTTTCTTAGGAATGCAATTAGTTCAGTTTGCCAACGCCACCCAATGCCAATTGCAGTTAGAGCTCCAAGGCTCAACAGTCCCAATGCAACCAATCGGTTGCGCCGAAATAACAGGCCATAGCGCCACAATACACCTGTCCCAATCACCGCAAGCCAAGCAGTGCGAGACTGAGTCAAGACCAACAATACAGTCAGCAGTAGTAACACTAGCCACCGATGCTTATTGTGCATCGCAGAGAACTTAACACTGCTTACCAGGCCTGCGCCTAACAGCAACATTCCTGCAAACTGGTTCGGTTCAATAAGTTCTGGAAAGACAATGAGTCCCAACGGGCGTAACGGCGTTAGCGCTTGTGCGAGGCCGGTTGCATCGAAGAACTTGGCATACCACCCCGTATTGATCGCTGCTGCCACGAGCAAGACCGCTAGACAGATTGCCAGCAAACTAACCGCTTTTTGAGGCGCACGGGCAGCAGCGCTGTAGCTAAACAAGAACCACCACACACCGATGTTCAGGAACGTCCAGCTATACCAACTAGCACTAGGCGCAATGGAGAATATGACACCGCCAACTGCAAAGCCATAAACCGTTAGTAGTGCGCAAAATGTGACGCTATCCACTCGCCATCCAACTAAAAAATATGCGGCTGTAATGACACTGCTAACAAGCAGAAAAATAGTGGAGAGCGTTGGCACATCTGCCAGCAAAACACTGACGACAGAAACAGCACTTAAGGCAATTGCTTGCTGCCAAAGCTGAGTGAGTTGCGGCGCTAAGCGCGTAAGCAGATTATGGGCTGGAGAATTCAAATACGAATGTCGCTTGGTCTTATCAGGGCAATTAGGCCACCCGCCCAAATTGCATAAAGTGGCGTATACATTTCATTCAGCAAATTGTCATAGGCAAACAGCAACAGCAAAATTGCCATAACGACCGTTAGCCCTTGTGGATATTTACGCCAGTCGGAAATTGGGGTGTGTCGAATGGCTAAATACACAGGCACTAAGATGGCACTGAATTGCGCCATCAGACCTAAGACCCCATAGCGGCCTAAGGTAATAATCCAAGTTGAGTCGGCAACCGTGACAACATTACCCCAAGCATCGAAAACATGTTGTCTGTTCCAGCCAGCCCAGCCAAACAAGGGTCGCGCCATTGCCCGCTGCATAAGCAGTGCCTCATTTTCTAACCGATAGGACAAAGATTGCGCTCGGTCTGGCCCAAAGAATTGAACTGCGAGTTCCACGCCAACTTCATTTGGGAAGAGACCCATCATTTGCATGCCAATGTAAATTGGCACAAAGGCAATTGCA
The DNA here is from genome assembly GCA_020630225.1 of Anaerolineales bacterium. Taxonomy (GTDB): domain Bacteria; phylum Chloroflexota; class Anaerolineae; order Anaerolineales; family UBA6668; genus JAHDIM01. The sequence continues at coordinate 12,720 of JAHDBS010000040.1, forward strand.
GCATACATAACTATACGCTTTTGGGTCAAAACGGTAAGCACAAACAGCGCCAGCCCGCCAACAAACCAGCCCCAACCATTGATAGAACGCATTAGGACAACCAGCCCTGCAAACACTACCGCAAGCAATATTAGAACGCGCTGCAGAGATGTCTGTTTTTTGGCATGCACTGCTAGCCAACTGCTCAGCAGTGCCGTTGCAGCCACCCAGAACGCGAGCATCAGCCCATGGCGCATAAACACAGTTGGACGATAGCCCCCAAAGCGAATAGATTGTTCAAATGGATAATGCAGAAAGCCATACACAATTTCGTGTAAACGCGGTGTTGTCAGGCTTTCAAAAAGAATAAAGGGGAGATACAGGCACATCGCAGCCAGAAACACGTAACAAAGCTCTTGCAGACTGCTCAGATCGCGCAAATATAAGCGCCCAATTGCATATGGAATTGCCCACTCAACACCTTGAGTCATACTGCTGGTCACGCCGTCATACAGCGCATTTGCCGGAATGCCGCTGGCATTATGCATAGAGGAGAATATTGGCAACACAATCCATGCCGCCATTAGCGCATCGGCCCAATGCCACTGAAAACGCTGCAGGCGTTGGCGATCAAACCCAAGCACACCCATCACTGCTACCACGCCAATGACCCATGACTTATCAACGTCGGGGAGTCCGGGTAGGTCATAGGTGTGGACAGGCAAAAATAGCCAAAGCAGTAGGCTGGCTACGAAAATAACGCGCTGTGTTGGAAAAAAGAAAAACGCAATCAGCACCACTACAGGGGCACCAATCATTACAACATCAATCAAAGTCTGCATATGGTCTTAGCTATACAAAGCCGATAGTTACTGGGGGTCTCTCAATCAACAAAGCGCGGGTAGCGCAGTACAGTCATGAAAGCATTGTGACTGAGACAATGCATTTATTGTATGGCGAGCACCAATGCTAAAACAGAAAATAGCAGCAAGGATTAAGAACTAATACAGATCTCAAACCATTATTGAACAAGATGTAAATTTTCTAGAGCGAATCTAGGGATAAACTATAGTCGTTGAAATGTGCAGACGAGAGAATAAGTTTATTTTTCTAAAAGCCCATATCACGGTGGCATTCTTACGACAAAAATGCTAGGCTATTGTTTATCGCACGTTTTCGTAAGCACCTTGCACCTGCATGATGGTAAATTGCGGTGAATAAAACAAGTTATCAACACTAATATAGAAGTAACCCTATGGAAGACAATAACAAGAAGACCCTATCAAGACGTGAAGCAATTAAAATGCTCGGAACGGTTGCTGGTGGGGCTATTCCTGCTGTTTGGGCAGCACCAATCGTAGACAAAAGCGTGTTGCCAGTACATGCTCAGACCTCAGAAATCTCATTAGTGGATGGTCAACTAAGCGCTTTCGGGACTGCTCAAAGCGGCACAGGCGCAGGCAGTGTTGGCACAAATGACATTCTTGAAGCCACATTCACCTCAAACCCACCTAAAAGCGGCGTAAAAGTCATTGGCCGCATGATCCTTATTCAACCTGGGCATCCGCGCGACGGCCAAGCCATTCACACGGTAGAAGGCACTACAAACAGTGAAGGTAAGTTCACAATTTCTAAAGAGCTTTACACTGTTGGCGGCTTGCTCCCAGGTGGCAATCGCATTGTCATTCACTGGAGTTATGTGGACCCAGACCTAGGTCGTGAATATTCTATTGAGCAAGGCGTTGGCGTTTCTGAATAGAAACGCACACTGTCTAAGTTAAAATCAAAAAGCCTTAGTCAATTGAATTGGCTAAGGCTTTTTTAGTCCAGCTTATTAGGATCTTTTGACCCAGTCATGGCCTTGCGCACATGACCCATCTACTTATGCTTGTTGTCTCTTTCGCTGGTTCAACCTGTGTTGTCACCGCCCCAACCAATGTTTCAGAAACGCTTGCAACACACATCCTGCATGCGACTCACGTTACAGCAGATTCTGCCACGCCAGATATTGAAATCACACATGTAAACGGACTGTGGACGTTACGCAAGCAAGACGCCCCCGTTTGCACCACGAACAACGATGCAGGCATCCTTGATGCAGCCATGCAATTCATAGTCATGGATCTGATCGAGAAAACTACAGCGGATATTGTGTTTCATGCTGGCGTCGTGACCAATGGCGACAAGACCGTGCTCATTTTAGGCCCTAGTGGTTCTGGAAAAACCACGCTGACTCTCAGCTTGCTGACACAAGGGTTTCATTACATTTCAGATGAAGTAGCAGTCGTAACGCCTGACACATTGGACTGCATTGGCTTTGGACGCTCACTTATCTTAAAAGAACAGTCGACATTCCCTTGGCAGAACTTGATACGTCCAGACACTGCGCAAAACATTCTCGCATTGCCGCAAATTTCAAGCTGGGCACCCAGTGAATGCTTCAGCCCTAAACCGTCACAGCTAGGCTCTCTAACTGTCAACACCGTGCTGTTTCCAACCTATGAAGCAGGGGCAAGCACCAACATTCAACTGCTATCTAGCGGGGAGGCAGCCTATAGCTTGCTCAAGAACTGTGTAAACGCGCGCTCACTGCCAAACAATGGCATTCCCGCCATTGGGCGCCTCGCCACCCGCGTCGATGCCTACACCTTGCATTACAGCAATGTTGATAACATTGTGACCTGGCTCAACTCCATTTAGATCACGCAGTCACCTAAGTACATCTCAGATAACATACCATGGCTTCATTTTTTTCAACACTTAAACAGCTATTCTCTTCTGGCCCATCGCCTGAGGAAATTGATCCTAATATGGATCTGGCCACATTAGGCAAAACCGTAAATGTCCACCTTGCAGCAGCGCTCAAACATCGTAAAGATGTTGTTTTGATTGATGTTCGGGAGGATTGGGAATATGCAAACGGTCATATTCCGGGTGCACGGAATATCCCATTAGGAACGCTTGATAAACGCAGCAAGAAGATTCCCAAAAATAAGGCCGTAATTCTTACTTGTCGCAGCGGGAGCCGCAGTGGCCGCGCATATAGCCAGCTTAGCGCCAAAGGATTTGAAAATATTCACAATATGGCTGGTGGCTTTATGGCGTGGCAAAAAGCTGGGTATGACACTGAACGCTAAACATACGCTTTCTTCGCGTATTTATAGCTAGAATCAAAAAAGACTTGCGATTGCAAGTCTTTTTTGTACCCGTACGGGGAATCGAACCCCGGCCTACACCTTGAAAGGGTGTTGTCCTAGCCGTTAGACCATACGGGCATCAACCAACAGTATGTTGTTAGCTCAGAAATTATAACGCCCTTTTTGCAGCAAAGTCAAGAAATCTATAAACCTGCTGTGAAGCGTCCAACTGCATTAGAAAGCGGGCTCTGTGGATTGCTCAACACGAGTGGTTGACCGTTCAACAAAGCGTTGTTTTGCGCAGCATCATATGGCACTTCAGCATGCATTTGCATGTTCAAGCGTTGCTCCACTGCCGAGCGCGTCATCATTGGATCTGGAGAAATGTTGTTCAGGACGAAGCGGAAGCGCGAGTGGTCTAGCCCCATTTCGTTTAATGCCTTCAATGTGCCACGCAGCGTCACAATTGAGCCCATGTCTGGAGAAAGCACCATTACAACGTAAGCCGACTGGCGCAGTGAAGCGATAGTCGCATCGTCTAACCAAGGGGAGCAGTCTAGAACGATATCGCTGAAGTATGAGCCCAGCACTTCGTTCACTTTGGCAAATGCCCCAGATTGCAAGCCACGTTGCTGCGCCTTAGGTGGCGCACTCAAGGTATACAACCCACTCGCATGTTTAGCCATCAGCTTACCAACTTGACGTTGATCTGGATTGGCACCTAAATCTTCCCAATTCGGATCTGGGTTTTGGCGCAATTGCATTGCAACGTGCCCAACAGATGGACTCAAATCTACCAAACACGTTCGCTTGCGCATGCGCGTCAACGCAGACGCCATGTTTACCGCAACTGTTGTTGTACCTACGCCACCGCGCAATCCCAAAATAGAGATTAGGCGTGCGGTTTTCTTCGCACCGTTTACGGCTGGGGCAGGCCTTTGCACTTGAACTGGCGCTGGCGCAACGGGTGCGGGCGCTGGTACCGCAGCAACCACCGCTGGTTGGGCAACCGGAGCTGGGGCAGGCATGGCTTGCGCAACAGGCTGCGGCGCAGTCACAGCAGCAGAAGGCGCTGGCGCTGGTGCGGCAACTTCTTCTGGCGCATTTTCCTGATCACGCAGTTGTTTTGCTTTGAGTAGTTCAGCCACTTTTGCATTGAGTACGTCATGCGTGACTGGCTTAGAAAGGTAGGCATCAGCCCCTGCCGCCATTGCTGCCTGATAGTCGGCAGGTTGGGCCCGAGCTGTAAGGATGAGAATGAGTTGCTCTTTTGTCGAAGGGTTTGACCGAACACGACGTGTTACCTGGTACCCATCCATATCGGGCATCATCACATCGCAGATCATCAGATCAAAATTCTTTTGCGTGACGAGTTCAAGCCCACTTAGCCCACCTGGGGCAAGCGTTACTTCATGTCCACCGCGCTTGAGCATGACGCGGAGAATTTGACGGACGTCTAAATCGTCATCGGTTACTAGAATGTTTGCCATCTTGGCTCCAAAATCGTTTGGCGTTTTGTACCATCTTCTTCAATATTCTTAGCCAAACTGTTGCAAGTTACTGGCCTAGGTATTTAGCAGCAAAGATAAAGTGATAAGACAAAAACGAGTCTTGCTGCGCTGGCCCCTCAATGTGATGTTTCCTCAGACAAAACATCGAAAGCACCTAAACACCTAAACAGCCATTAACTTTCATTATAACCAAAAACCGACCTCAAAAGAAACAGGCAATATTGTGTTTCTATAAAAAATAGTGCTGCCAAATTCGCAATGTAGTGCCCATAACGTTTGTATAATAGCAACTACTTAAGAACAGAATTTACGACCTAGACTAGGTCGGTACACAAGTCTCTATATCAGATTATTCTCTGAATATTGACTTCACGAACATCAACCGCGCGTGCCAGCGTTGGAGTAGCAATGACAACTGCCTTAGAAACTCTCAAAACTTCATCCCGCGAAGTCCACAACCTCGCCATGGCAGCTCAATTATTGGGCTGGGATCAAGAAACTTATATGCCTGACGGCGGTGCCCATGCCCGCGCCGAGCAAATTGCCACCTTGGCAAAAATTGCGCATGAAAAGAGCACCGATCCTAGCTTGGACGCTGTCCTCAAAGCTGCAGCGCTTGAAGCACCGGACGTCAGCACAGACGATGGTGCACTTGTCCGCGTTTCACGCCGCGCCTATGACCGCGCAGTGAAAGTGCCCGCCGAATTGACTGCCGAAATGCAAAAGGCAGCCTCATTAGGCCAACATGCTTGGATCAAAGCGCGCGCTAATGATGATTACGAAAGCTTCAAACCTTTCCTCGCGCGCAATGTTGAGCTTCGCCGCCAACTGGCAGAAACGCTAGGGTATGAAGACAGCATTTATGACCCGCTGTTAGACGAATTTGAAACGGGCATGAAGGCCGCAGATGTCAACGCCATGTTCAATAGCATCAAAGGTGACCTCATTGATTTGGTCGCTGCCATCTCAGAAAAGTCAGATGCCATTAGCGATGAAGTCTTGCGCCGTGACTATGACAAAGCTGGTCAGCAAAAGTTCTCGCAATGGGCATCGGCTGCCATTGGCTACGACTATAACCGTGGCCGCATAGACGAAGTCGCGCATCCTTTCTGCACTAACTTCTCAATCAATGACGTTCGCATCACGACGCGTTATATGAAGAACTGGCTGTCTAGCTCCTTGTTTGGCACCATGCACGAAGCTGGTCACGCGATGTATGAACAAGGCAGCAGCCAAGCGCTTGAGGGCCTGCCAACCGCTGGCGGCACCTCTTTGGGTGTGCACGAATCGCAATCACGTTTGTGGGAAAACCTTGTTGGCCGCAACCGTGCATTTTGGGACTTCGCCTATGGCGAACTTCAAAGCACCTTCCCAACTGCATTGGGTGATGTCAGCGTGGATGAATACTATCGCGCCATCAATAAGGTCACGCCTTCTCTCATCCGTGTAGAGGCAGATGAAGTGACCTATAACCTGCACATCCTCATCCGTTTCGAAATGGAGCAACTGCTGCTCAATGGCGACATCACGGTAGATGAAGCACCAAAGGTCTGGAACGACAAGTACGAAAAATACCTCGGTGTCACCCCGCCAAACGATGCTGATGGCATTATGCAAGACGTGCACTGGTCTGCGGGTTACCTTGGGTACTTCCCAACCTATTCAATTGGCAACTTACTGTCAGTTCAAATTTTGGAAAAGGCGGTCGCCGATATTGGGGATGTTGACCCGATGTTTGCAGCAGGGAACTTTGAACCTTTGCTGAGCTGGCTGCAAAGTAAGATCTATGTACACGGCTCAAAGTTCATGCCTAAGGATCTGATGACCCAAGTCTTAGGTGGCCCTATGGATGCGCGGCCTTACATGAATTACTTGACCAAGAAATTCGGGGCGCTCTACGGTCTCTAAGACAAAGTAGCGAAACAGAATGTAAAACCGCTGAGAAGTGGAGGTCGCTGAGGGTTATTCTAAACAGCTCAGCGTTCTCCACGTACTCAGCGGTTTTTTTATTTAAGTACGCAGATTTCGCAGATCACATGGATTAGATACGAGCTAACCCGCGTACAAATCCTAGAAAAATGACAGTTGCTGCACTGGCGCGCGCCCGTCTAACAACACGAAGTCTTTCAAACGCTTGGTCGCAATGCCGATGTTCTGCAAGTCCCGTAGTTCGCGCAAGGTGCCTCGACGACGCGCATTCATAATCTTCTGCGCATTCTTTGGACCTAGCCCTGGCACGCGTAGCAACTGCTGCTGAGTCGCGCGGTTCAATTCCACTGGCGTATTTGCCAAGTTCACCCGCGCCCACGCTAACTTCGGGTCTACCGCTAACGGCAGTTTGCCACTTTGTCCAAACGGCAGCTCTTCGACATCAAAGCCATAGTCCCTAATCAGAAACGATGATTGATACAACCGATGCTCACGCCACGGATTTTCCGGCGCGGCGTTTTCAAGCGGCGTGTCGCGAATGGGGCTAAAGGCGCTGAAGTAGATGCGGCGCAGCTTGGCCCGTTGGGTGAGCAATTGCGCAGTGGTCAAAAGTTCCACATCGGTTTCGCCAGCGGGGCCGACGACAAACTGCGTGGCTGTGGTGACGCGGCGCAAACGCGGGTCTTCCTCGCGCAGCTCTTCAATCC
>JAHDBS010000490.1 GCA_020630225.1 Anaerolineales bacterium
ACGCGAATTCAGAGTAATGCGCTGACCCTATTCCTCTTTTTCTGCCAACGTCTGATCAAGTTCAGCTTGTAATGCCGCGCGTGTGGCGTCGGCGTGCTGGAGGGCGTCATTGAACTCAGCAGCGTTCTCTTGTTGATACGCCTCCACTGTTGCTTGTACGTTACGCTCAACAATGCTGGCCTCAAGCGGCGTTGCAAAGGTCATATACAGCCCAATGCCAGCCGTTAGCAGCATAAATCCAACAATCCAAAGTAGGCGTTGCATCTTAGAACACTCCTAAGCGATTAGCGAACCAATAGGACAGCGCCCCTAAAATAACGGTTGCCCAAACGATATTGAGATACGACCACCAACGGTCTGTATCGACAGACTGCGCATTGCGCAATACCGCGACTGAAAACCCAAGCGCCCCTAAGTTGAGTGCAAATGGCACTGTGTTAGACACCCAAATAGACGCAATATTCAACAATAGGCTTAGCCATACATAGCCTGTTTCTGGCCACACGTCAGATATCGCAACTGTAGGCACACCCACCACACCAGACGTCCCCACAACTTGCCCCTGATACATTTCAGGTTTAGGTTCGCGGCGTTTTGCCTCTCTTGCAGCGCGGGCCTGCGCTGCTTTTCGGCGGAAGAGAACCTGCGCACACCATGGACACGCTGCAATATGGCTTGGGTGCCAATGCTTAGGATCCGTTTCACACTGCACTAAATCGTCTTCAGCGGTTTTGAGCGCCGCAACCCATTCCGCTGCGGCTGGGCGCTGTTCCGGCGTGTAATGTCCGGTGACAAAACACTGTACAAACAGCCGCTGTAGCTCTGGATGCAAGTCGGTAAAGCTTGGCGAATTGGGTGGCGCCACAAATTGGCCATTCGCAATAAACGGAAAGATACCCTCCCGAATGCAATATAAATCGATCTTATCTGGCGTGGAGAATGTCGGATCAACCGGCACCCCGCTAAACGGATGGTAGCCCTCCATCAGCAGTTGGAAAATCACCACTGCAATGCCAAAGGCGTCCGTATTCACATTACGGTCTACTGTTTCTAGCAGTAAATTTTGCAGCTCTGGCGGGGTATATTCAGGCACCCCCACCTTGCAGCGATAAACCTCGCCTGTTTCACCGCGAATTTGAAACGAGTCGCAGTCTACCAACGTCACCAGCGTCTTGAGCGTCGCCAAGGCATTGGTCTGGTTGACATCCCCCATGATGTGCCCCGTGTCATGCAAGACGGCCAAGGCTTTGGTGAAGTTCCCTGCCACCCGATGCAAATGACGGGCATCGAACCCGACAAAGTAGCGGTTCCGCAACCGGGGATTGATGACCTTATACAAATCTGGGCTGGACCCGATGCGCGGCATCGTAAAGCCCATAAACCGATTTTTGGAATACAAGACCTGGCGCGGCCAAGCAATGGAAACATGCCCCCCAGAACCAAGCGTTTGTGCGTCTGGCGGCGTCGCAACCATCGCACGCAACTTCGTCGCGCGGTCCTCTGTGCGCCGATCGGGGTGATAAATTTTGGCGACTAACTCAGGGCGGTCTTCAACATCGTAGATGACACCTTCCCCGCCACGCCCAATTTCGTGCGTCGTATTCACAAGATCGCCATCAGAGGCGCGGAAGTAGGTCATGGAGAAGAGAAAAGAGAAGGTTACGTAATTGAGTTTCGAATGCAGGTGATAGTTGAGAGTTGTTAGTTGAGGTAAGCCAGAGCGTATCTCAACTGTCAAATATCAACTATCACCCACTAATTTTATCGAAACTCACCGACGACGACCAATGTCTTGTCATCATCGGTTTTTTTGCAGACTCGTTCGGAGGCAAGAAAGTCTGCAAGCTGTGCCGAGGTTGCAACGGTGTCGATCACGCCTTGGGTGACTCCGTTGAAGAATGGCGCAAAGAAGGGCGCATGCGGGTTGCCAGTCAATGTATTGATTGACAAGTTCTGCAGCCCATCAGTTAGCACAGCAACTGCGCGTGCGTTGTCTGTCTGAATGGTAATTTCCAACGCTTCTAGCCCGTTTGCGGCGGTGAGTGGCGTCACTTCGTTGGCATATTCCCCGTGTGAAGGGGCAGTCACGGTAGCCACATCGCCATTGTCATACTGCGCGACGACGGCCCCGTCACCAAGGTGCCCGACAACCAAACGGTCGCGCGTGATGATGGCGACCATGAGCGTTGTCCCAAAGTCGCGAACAGGCTGGCTAACCGACTCTGCCCGAATCTCAATCGCATTGCGAGCGGCAGCAAAGGCTTCTTGCACAATGCGCTCCCAAGCATCATCTAACAAAGGTTGATACAAGCGAATGTCATCTTCAATTGTGGAGAGTGCCGTGCGAACCGCAAGTTCCGCGCCCGTGTCTGACTGCGACGCTGAGCCGAGGCCATCCGCCGCCGCCACGATGACATATTTAGGCGTAATGATGAAGTTATGGTAATCCTGACAAGGCGTGCCAGTGCGCTCGTGCGAGGTGCCCTTAACAGACGCCCCAATTGCCTGCCACATTAGACAGCGCCCCACCCGGCTGGTGATTCAAGCGTGATTTCATCGCCCACGGTTGAGTGTGAGACGCTGGTCAGACTTGAAGACAGCCAGACAAACATTTCGGCAAAGTTCAAACCGCGCAATTTAAGCGACGAGCGAGCTGAGATGTTATTCAAAATTTCCATGTTGGCGCCTTCGACACCCACCGAGAAGAACGCGACCTTCTTCTTCGCTTCAGCAGCCTTCACACGCTCGGCAGCCGCCAGCCATTCATCGGTTGGCGCACCGTCTGTGACCATAAAAACCCACGGACGATAGTAAGAAATGCCGTTTTGCTTGTAGACCTGCTTGCGGTCATCGATCATGTTGAGTGCTTTTTCAATCGCTGCACCCATTGGCGTCACGCCACTAGCTGCCAACGTTTGCGGGGTGTATTGATCAGCGGTAATGAAGTCTTGTTCTACTTTGACTGGACCAAAGGTAACAATCGCAATTTCAACGCGCATCATTGCCAGTTCATCCGCGGTCAGGGCGCTTTGAAACGCCTGCAGCCCTTGGTTGAGTTCAGTAATCGGTTTACCACCCATAGAGCCTGAGGTATCTAGCAATAGCACACACGGACAGCGCGGTTCTGGATTTGTAACGTCGAATTCGACTTGAGAAAAATCAATGCTCATTTTGAAGCCTTTTGTGTTGTTTGTTTATATAAATTTTACCGCTTTG
>JAHDBS010000041.1:0-12205 GCA_020630225.1 Anaerolineales bacterium
CTTCAGCAGCGGCGGCGTCTGCAGCAGCCTTTTCAGCGGCAGCAGCTTCAGCAGCGGCGGCGTCTGCAGCAGCCTTTTCAGCGGCAGCAGCTTCAGCAGCAGCGGCGTCTGCAGCAGCCTTTTCGGCGGCAGCAGCTTCAGCAGCGGCAGCTTCGGCAGCGGCTTTCTCGGCGGCAGCAGCTTCAGCAGCAGCGTCTGTTGATACTGACATATTGCCAGCAGGTGGTACATAGTATGCGACAACATCTACAAAGAACGCGTCAGATCGGTTTGCATCTGTAATTTGCACTAGCACATCTGGTTCTACTGGAAGTTGAGGAAATACGGCCTGACCGTTTGGTCCGTTGACTTCAATGTCATAGGCACCAACAGGAACTGTAACAGTTTTAGACGCTCCTGCATCAACAGTAAATGTTTCAGACTGTGGCCCTTTGAACACAATCAATAAGCTAGCGGTTGATCCATTATTGAAAGTGACATTGGCTGTGCCTTGTGCGAAGACAGCAGCAGGAATAAATGCCATTAAGAACATTACCGTGGCTAAAATCACGGATTTACTACGAGTTGTCATTTTGAAATATTCTCCTGAGTGATGCTTTTCTATCTGATTTATAACCAGACTTCTCAGAATATTAGAGTAGTACTGCTGTAATGCAATGTGTGTTCTGTAGGCATTTGCCTACATTTTCTTAAATAATTCAAAAATACTGTACTAGTGAGGTCTGTGTAGTGAAGAAAGTATATTTGCTAGCCAAGGTACTTATTATGAGGAGATATCAAGATTAGCGATTGTCACAACTGTATTGCGAATCAAAAAGGCCTTTCATATTATGAAAGGCCTTTTTAGTGTCTGAAGGGCGTTTATAGTTAGCGTTCGTTGGGCATAATAATCCAGCCGATTAGGTAGATTAGAATGCCAGGTACGCCGCCTGGCACAAGTGCGGCCAAGAGGGCGACACGCACCCAAAACGCACTAATACCTAGGAAGTTTGCTAACCCTGCCGCGACGCCAAGGAATCGACGGCCCTGTCGGGGTCGTTCAAGTGCGCGATATTCTTTATCAGTTGTCATCATGTTGTACCTCGTGTTCAAGTTCAAATTCATTTTGTGGTGTCGCTGTTGCGACACTGGGTGTAAATAAGGCGGCTTCGCTATAGGTTCCTAAGCGAGTCAACACCACTGCACCCAAGCCAAAGGCTGTCCCAATTACGATTACGCAAACCGTCGGGAAAATAAGCCCAGGAATAATTGCACTTAGCGTATAGCACATTCCTAAAATGAGTGTTAACAGTGCTGTGCCAAGTGCGGCAGAAATGCCAGGTTGTAAATCTGTTGTGCCTAGTCGATCCCCGACTAAACGTTCGCCTAAGCGTGAGCCAATTGCGACCCAGCCAGCAGCAATGGTCAAAATGCCAAAGGCATACCCTGCGAAACTGGCAATCGCAAAACAGATTGTTGCTAAGAGTAACGCCAAAACGACTGACAGCACGCTGTAAATAGCCAATGTGAGGGCGCCGACGCCACCTGACTGAAGCGGTTTGTCAAACAAAACCTCACTGATATTGCGAATGCGTTGAGCAAAGAAGAGCTGCCCAATTAGTGCCAAAGCACCCATCCCAATTGCAGTAAAGAGTGTTCCGCCAATGCGAGAGCCAAATTGGCGCCACGGTGATGGGCGGCTAAACTCAACATCAACGTTTTCTGTAAAGTCGAGCCCATCTAAGGAGAAGCTATTGCCACCATTGCCAGACACATTGCCGCCAATGGCAACCCGTTGGCCGTTGACCGTAGCATCTTCATTAATGTCAACATTGCCGCCAAAGACCGTGAGGTCCCCATTGATTGTGACATCATCTTCTATTTCAACATTGCCACCAAAGACCGTGACATCGCCATTGATCGTAGCGCCTGATTCAATGTCGACATTGCCACCAAGGACAGTTAAGTCCCCATTGATGGTGTCTCCGTCTCCAAGCTCGTAATCGCTGCCAACCACGGTAACGTCATCATCAATAACGTTCTGCGCACTTGCTGGGCGTACAGACCATAAGCCCAGTATCAGGAGTAAGCTAATTAGCAGCCAGTGTTTTGGCTGCAATTGTTGCGCACGTCGCATTTAGACACTCAGTTGATTCGGGGTGAAATGTCGCATGGTTCGGAGCCAAGCAATAGCGAGCACTGGCGCTAACCCGATGGCCAGCATAAAGCTTGGCTGAGGTGCTAACCAACCGACAAAGGCAACGCCCATGTTGAATAGTGAGTTCAGAATGCTTTGGACAACTAAAAATCCGTCGCCAAAAAGATTAGTTGCGATTTCAGCGAGAATAGGCTGTTGCGAAATAGCAATAAGCAATACAAGACTGACCATAATTGGTAAGGCGGCAGCAGTGCTTACCCCAAACACGATCATGGGCAGAATACGATTGAAGCGTTTAGTCAGCGCTTGAGCTGGTGTCTGCTGTGCTTGAATGGCTGCCATCACGTTAGCAGAGAACATTGCTGGCGCAGCCGCCATAGGCGGGGCGCTCAATTTGGCATGTACATTTTCAAGACGTTGCCATTCTTTGCGTTGTTGCTCGTTTTTCACCAACGCTACTTCAAAGCGATTGGCAACATTGGCGGGTAGCTCGCCGTCTAACTTTTGTTGGGCTAGGGTTTGAAACTCTTTCTCTTTCATGTCTGTTACTTCCTATACCAAGAGTGCAGTGAGCACTAGCGCATTGTTGTTTTCCTTGATGTTGTTGGCTAATGTATGACGAGCACGATGCAACCGGCTCTTGACCGCGCTCACGCTGGCACCAGTGGTTTCAGCAATTTCGTCATAGGAATAGTCATACCAATAGCGCAAAACAAGCATCAAGCGATCTTTTGGTGCGAGTTGCGCAAGCATGTCTTGCACAACTGCGTTGCGTTCGCTTTGTACTGCGCTGCGCTCAGGTCCAGCTTGGGCGTCTACCAAGTTTGGATGATGCGGAATGGGCTCATCTAAGGATAGCCAAGTCAAGCGGCGCTTGCGCAGCAAATCAATGCAGTAATTAGATGCAATTGAAAATAGCCACGTTTTGAAGGCGCGTTTGCGGTCAAAACTGTGCAGGCGAGTGTAGGCGCGTAAAAACGCCTCCTGCGCAGCTTCTTCGGCTTCACCAGCGTTCCCAAGCATGCGATAAGTCAGGTTATAGATCGGCGTTTGATATTTAGTTACCAGTTCACCAAATGCAGCTTGCTCGCCACGGGTGACACGCTCGACTAATACGAGATCATCTGTTGTCATAAATGCAACTTAACTATACAGGCGGCTCCTGAAAGACACTAGCATTGATGCATACATCACGCTTCTCCTTTCCGAGTGACACATTCATGTGCAATCTGTATGGTTACTAGAAATTTTTTTACTCCCTTGATGACTATATACGCAGCATATTTCAAAAGGTTGCAAAATTTATAAAACTAAATTGCTTTTTATTTGATGGCAGCCTTATCAATTTAATAAGCTCAATTTTTATCTTTTGCTGCGGAACAGACCAATTTGCTATTTGCGAATTCTTTAGCACGCTACTATGCTTATTCAGATGATTGAAAATGAACTGCTGGTGAAACTTGCGCAGGATTTTGGGCAGCGCTTAGGAATGCAACAAGCGTCTGTAGAGGCGGCTTGTCTTGTTGGCTCTGTTGCTCGAAAAGAACCGCCGCTCAATAATGCAATTGATATCAACATTATAGGGATAGATACGCATGCTACCCCTGACGCTAAACCTCAGCATGTCTATCAGTCAGATACGGTGTTGATTTCATATTTGCCTGTTGCAAAAGACCGGATGCGCGATAAGAAGGCCTTACGCCGTGATCCGTTCTTAGGACCGGCTTTATATGAAGGTGTGCCCTTATTTGACCCGCGCCACCAGTTTGACCTTGTCCAAGCCGCTATTCGAAGTAATTTCTTTTCTTCAGATAACGTATATCAGCGCGCACGCGCGGCTTACAACAAAGCCCAGCAAGCATTTACACCATTGAAGCAGCACGCATCAATAGCGCCAATTGAGTTATTCTCTGCCAAAGAGCTGCTGAGCCTGAATCGCATTTTTGACTACGCAATGACCGCGCTCATGATGCTGGCGCGTATTCCAGCTAGCGGGCGGCGCCAAATGATTCAATTTGAACATGCCACGCGCGAACTTGGTGTTGAAGCGCTTTACAACGAGTTTTGCTTAGGCTTAGGGTATGAACAGTTTGCATCTGTCACGACCGAACTAATTGAGCTATGGCAACAGGTGCGCACAAGCTATGTCACTCAGCAGGAAATGAACGCGCCAGATCGTGCATCTGCGCTCGCTGCGCAGACTGGGTATTATCAAGTGGGTGCTGAGACGCTCAATGAATATGGATACTCACGGGCGGCGTTACTTTGCCTTGAAGCAAGCCTGGCAAAGATGATGCTCGACGTTGAAAGTCCAATTGCAGACGCCGCCTATACCGTCTGGTTGAGTAAGACGGGCAAGGGTGACCCCGCAGCCTGTCAAAGACGTGTTCAACTCGCGCAGCATGTACTCACCAAGACTGACGAAGCCTTACGTGCTTGGGCAATGAATGAAGGTGTTAGTGTCTACGGATAAGCGCGAATGCGTGCAATCCTGCTTACGTTTTGCATAGAGTTGGGCGCTATAATTTCCGCATATGCAAATTACAGCTCATACCGACCCTGTTGTCTTTGACACCTTAGCTTCTGACTGGGATGCACTTGTTGCAAATGCAGTCACTGGAACCCCGTTTCAACTCACGTTTTTCCAAAAAACTTGGTGGTCACACTTAGGCAATGGTCAATTGCTGGTCCTTGCTGTTCAAGACGACGATGCCTTAGTCGGTCTTGCGCCACTTTTCATCGATGATGCTGGTGTTTTACGTTGGGTTGGGGGCGAAGAAATTGCAGACTACTTAGACGTTATTGCCGCCGCAGAAAATCAAGCGGCTGTACAAGATGCGGTATTTGCATGGCTTGTGAGTGATGCATCTCCCGTGTGGGAATCGGCACAACTGTCTAATATTCCTGGTTGGAGCGACACATTTACACAATGGCAAGCGATGGCAGCCGCCTTTGGTCTGACTGCAGATGTTAGCCAAATTGATGTCTCCCCAGCAATTCCACTCCCAACTGATTTTGAAGCGTACCTAGCGCAAATTTCTGGCAAACAACGGCGTGAGATTCGTCGAAAGCGCCGCCGCGCAGAAGCAAATGAAGAAACGGCTTGGCACTTTGTCGCTGCTGACGCAGATATTGACGCGGCCACCGCAGACTTTTTCAGCTTGATGGCTAGCAGCCACCCTGAGAAAGCTGAGTTTCTTGAACGCCCAAATATGCGCCCTGTATTTACAGATCTGCTGAAAGCAGCGCAAGATAAAGGGCTGCTCAGTTTGTCTTTTCTTGAGGTCAATGGTGAGAAGGTTGCGACCTATCTTGCTTACGATTTTGCTGACCGGATTTGGCTCTACAACTCTGGCCTCCTGCCGCAAGTCGCTGCTTCCCTTTCTGCCGGGTGGGTATTGTTGACTTACATCATCGAAGATGCGATTGGATCAGGACACACTGTCTTTGATTTTATGCAGGGTGATGAAGACTATAAATATAAATTTGGTGGACAAGACACCACCATCCACCGCTTGACGATTACACGCTAACGAGATGCCACGCCCAAACAATCTGCGCTCGCGGCTCAAGCGCATGGGCGTCAAGTCAAAACCAGCGACTCCACCCACGCCACCTGCCGCTGAGCAAGCCTCTCCATCGCCTTCAACGCCAAGCTCCGACTCTTCTGAGCTTACTTATGAATCGTTATACCCAACGGTTGAAGCGCTAGGCGGTCAAGAAGTTGAAACAACTTCTGGACCAGCTTATGTCATTGAAAAACGGTATCCAATTAGTCATTTGCATGGCAATGGTCGCTTATTGGAATTGTTTGGCTGTGATGCCCCAACAGCGAGTGAACTCGCAAAAACAACAGATACGCTTGATTTACGCAAACTGGCGTTTGTGGATACTGAAACAACAGGCTTGGCCGGTGGGGCAGGCACCTTGGCTTTCCTAGTTGGGGTTGGCTTTTTCGAAGGTGATGACTATGTGCTGCAGCAGTTGTTCTTGCGAGAACCGGCTGAAGAGCGCGCCATGCTTAATGTGCTGATGGACACCTTGGGAAAGATGGATGGATTAGTGACCTACAATGGCCGCACCTTTGATGTTCCCTTGCTCAACACTCGCCTCACAATGAATCGGCGTCCGGCTGTGCTGAAGTCAATGCCAAATTTGGACTTGCTCACGCCAGCCCGCCGCATGTGGCGAGGACGTTTGGAAAATTGCCGACTTGCAACGGTTGAAGAAGAAGCTTTAGGTGTCCACCGGACGGGTGATGATGTCCCCGGCTGGCTTATTCCGCAGCTGTATGCGCAGTTTCTCAATGATG
Organism: Anaerolineales bacterium; assembly: GCA_020630225.1. Taxonomy (GTDB): domain Bacteria; phylum Chloroflexota; class Anaerolineae; order Anaerolineales; family UBA6668; genus JAHDIM01. The sequence continues at coordinate 6,450 of JAHDBS010000041.1, forward strand.
GTAACGCAACTGAAATGCAGCGCGTGTTGTATCACAACGAGATTGATATTCTTTCGATGGTGACCCTCACTACACGTTTATTACGTGCTTTTGGTAGCCCTACCCATCCAAGTTTGTCAGGTGATGATTGTGTCAGGCTAGCAACTTGGCTGGATGACCAAGGCCGTGCAGAAGACGCTGAAGAAGTTTTTGAGGCTGCACTCTCGCGTCCGCTTGAACATGAGGCATATTTGCTGACGCTCAAAAAGTACAGCGCGTTCCTGAAAAAGTTAGACCGTCGCGCAGATGCCATTCCACATTGGGAAATGTGGGCTGCCTATGAACCAGCAGTGCCAGATCCGTTTGAGGAAATTGCGAAGTTTTTTGAATGGCATGCCCCTGACTTTTCTCAAGCACTAGATTGGACAGAGCGTGGCCTAGCTGGAATCCAAACGTGGAAAAACGGCTGGAAAAAACGCGATGCCCTTGAGGCGTTTGAGCATCGGAAGCAGCGTTTGCTGAAAAAAGTTGCTGATCTCATGGATGGTGATGATGCTTGAGACACAGTCAAATTGGGCTCTTGAAGGGCATGAGTGGGCAGTAGAGTCCCTGTCTCGCGATGTGCGGTTAGCAAAGCTGCGCAATGCGTATTTGCTCTCAGGCCCAGCATCTATTGGCAAGCGGTTGCTCGCACTAACCTTTGCGAAGGCAATTCTATGTCAGGCAGAAAACGCGCCGTGCCAGAACTGTCGCGTGTGTCGCCTGATTGAAGAGGGTGTGCATCCCGACGTCACCATCATCGAGCCAATTATCACTGGGAATGTGATTAAGACGGCAAAGATCAATATTGATATGGTGCGCGGGCTGATTTATCAGTTTTCGCTGCGTCCGGTTGAGTCTGAGCGTCGCATTGCGATTATTACGGATTTTGAGACGGCGAATGACTCTGCTGCGAATGCTTTGCTGAAAACCTTAGAAGAGCCGCCTGGGGGTGGGGTTTTCATTCTCACGGCAGCAGATGAAGATCTGTTGTTGCCCACCATTATTTCGCGCTGCGAACGGCTAAATCTGCGTCCGATGCCGGTGCGTCAAGTCCAGCAAGCTTTAGAAAATAATTTCGCGTGTGCTCCCCAAACGGCAGAGCTACTGGCGCACTTGTCGGGTGGTCGTCTGGGGTGGGCTATTCAAGCCTTGCAAGACAGTGAGATTATGGCGCGCCGCGACCAGCAATTGGATGATCTGTTGCAATTACTGAAATCAAATCGGGTGCAGCGCTTTGCTTATGCTGAGGGTCTCTATCGTGATCGAGAGCTATTGCAAGAGACATTGGACCGTTGGCTAGGGTTCTGGCGTGATATTACGTTAATTGCTAGTGGGACACAGCAAAGTTTGCTCAATATTGATCGCCTTGAGGTCTTGCAGACCTTAGCTGAGTCGGTCGGGATGGAAAAGTCGCGCGACGCGATTTCTGCGATTCAAACTGCCCGTGAGCAACTGCAGCGGAATGCGAATGCGCGCTTGGTTGTCGAAGTGCTGCTGTTAGATTTCCCGCGGGCCTAAATCAGTCTAAGCGCTGCTGCCTGAGCTAGCTCATTGTGTGCGGCTATTGACTACTCTTCAAATAAAAAGCCGATACTAGCTAAATCGTCACCGCGATAGACCCATGCAGCGGTAAGTCCACGATAGGTGACAGTGTCATATGGCTCAATTCCTGCTGGTAGCCCCTCAAATTCACTAATGCGTCCATAAGGGATGATGTAGAAATCATTCGCAGTATACCGATATTCATCAGGGTTGGTTTGGTATGCAAAGCGACGCGTAATGTCAGATTCATCTGTCACCCATAGCCCGGTGATGGCAGAGAACAAGTTGACATCTGTGCAGTCAAAGTCTGCTGTGCCAGCGTCGCATTTGGCTTGTAACCGCTTGCCGACAATCATCATGTTTTCGCCCCAACTTGGCCATGCAGGCACCATATAAGCCGGATCTGTATTACGTAAGTGAGTCAGATTGAGATTGGTCCAAATTGGACGATAGGCAGTGCCAAGCGGCTCAAAGGGCACGGTTTCGGCTGCCATTAATAGCGCAAAAGCAATAGACAACAGTAGGCCAGTCTGGCGCGATGTAATCTGTGCCAGCATGACCATTCCAAAGACCAACACGGGTAATACGACCAAAATCACCTGTAAATTGACGTAGCGTTTTTCAACCCGGAAATTTGCGACTGCGAAGACAAACATCAGCGCTACAGCGAGCAATAGCCCAATTAGAAACGCAGATTTGCTAATGTCGTTTACATGCGACTGCCAGCGTGGGTAGAAGACAATGGTCGCGATGAGCAATGCCCACACCACAATTGGGATGTCCAACACAAAGAATGTCAGGTAGAACTGAAACTGGGCCCACAAGTGTCCGAAGTAGCTAGTGGAGAAGAAGTGCAGTAACTTGTCTTCACCTGCGCCAGGATCCATGGTGACAATGGGGACGTAATAGCCACCTTCGGCAATTGTTCCAGCAAAGTCGAAATAGGCGGTTGCGGTAAACACACCGACAACACCAAAGAGCATTGCCGCGGCGAAAATTAGGCTGGTCACTGTAATTCCGCGCTGCCCTAGTACGGTCTTTTTGATAGCGTCAAACCACGCTTGCTGCCCAATCCAGCCAGTGGTGCTGGCTAAGATCCAGATGCCAAGCAGGGTGATTGTGAATAAGCCAATGAGCTGTAGCGGATTGAATTCAACATAGACAAAGCTGACAAATCCAGCCGGGTCAGCCCAAGGTGACACTGAATCGGCGCCTCTAAGTAACCCTAATAAAAAGGCCCAGACCAAATGCGGCTCAATGGGCTTGGCAAACATAGCCAGCGGCCACTCATTGAAATGTTGTACGCGAGCGGTCATCAGTGCGCCAATTAGGCCGACAAAGACACTCAGAATGCTTGCGCCGCTAATATGTACCAAGCTTTGGCGAATGTTTTTCAACGTTGACCGCCCATAGTCGGTCAAAAATGGATGTAGTCCGCAGGTGAAAATTGCGATCATCAGCACGGGACTGGCAAGGACTTTGTCTTGCGTGGCGAGGTATCCTGCGATGACGCTGGCGTATAGTAACCAAATGTTTTTCTGCCATAACCCTGCCAGAATTAGCGCAATGCCAAGAATGCTAAAGGCGACATAGAGTTTGTCATAGGTTGCAGTTTTGAACGCGATGTTGACTGCTGGCAATAGGAATATGCCGTAAAAGAAGACTAAGCTAAAGCCCGCTTTTTGCTTGTTAGGAATTACATAACGCACAAGCGCGAAATGCGCGGCAAGCACAGTAAACGCAGCTGTAATCCAATGGGTAGCTTTGAGCAAGGCATAAGACTGATGCTCTGTAAACCACGGTACAAATTTATGATGCGCGGCGGCAACCGTGCCTAAAATGGCATTTGAGGTGCGGAACGCAGCGTGCCACCAAAGCACCAACCGATTTCCATTTGTCATGTAAAGCGGCTCGTTGATGAAGCCCCACTCATCAATGGTCATCAACTGCGTGTTCTCGCGGATTGAAAAGTAAAGCGGGATGGCGCACAAGCCAATAACCAGCATGCGGATCGCTGCCGTGTCATTGCGTAGCACGATCCATAAATAGAGGCTATAGCTTAGCCAAACGCCGAGAAAGGCCCAAAACTCAAAGGTATTCATGGTTAGGGATTGAGCGTATCCGCTACGCGCCACATGTACCATGACGCCAGTGAACGGTGTGGCTGCCAAGGAGTAGCCAATTCGCGCATTTGTTTGGGTTTGGGGAGGTCAGCTAAATGAAAGAAGTCTTGCATCCCTTTTCTAACGCCAAGGTCTCCAACTGGCAAAATGTCGGGCTTGCCGAGCGTAGACATTAGGAACATATCGACAGTCCATTGTCCAATGCCTTTGATTGCCGTAAGTTGCTGGCTGATTTCTGCGTCTGGTAGCATAGCAAACTGATCTACATTGACAGAGCCATCTGTAAAAGCTGTGGCTATGTTTTTGAGATACAGTGCTTTATTGTTAGACAAGCCTGCTTGGCGCAGGTCTGCGTGTTCAGTTTCTAATATCTGTGTTGCGGTTGGGAATTCGCCCTCGTAGAGATTTATAAAACGGCCATAAATTGTGCCGGCAGCTTTACCACTCAACTGTTGATAGATAATGGCGCGACAAAGCGATTGTAAATAAGCAGTTGATGGTTGCCATTCAGGGGTGCCATGGGCACTTGCTAGCGCGTCAAAACGCTGATCAATGGCTGTTAGGTGGGCTAAACCGGAAGCAAAATCCATAAAATTTCAGTATGTATTCGCGATCTTCTCGCTATAACTCAGGGACCTCAGTATTTAGCATCATTATTTTAGTGGTGCTAATTGTTGCTGTCTCTGCTGGTGGCATATTCTACTTCCTTCAGGCTAATCCCGCGCCAACGATTGTTGCGCATTGGCCTGACGCTGATGCACGGGAGCTATCGGCTCGGACAAGCATCGAAATTCAGTTTGATCGGCCAATGGATCGGCTATCGGTTGAGAACAGCCTGCTTATTCAGCCGCTAGTCGCAGGACGATTTTCTTGGGCAGACGATGTCACTGTCCGGTTTGAGCCAGATGACAAGTGGCCAAATACGGTAACTGTGGAACTGTTACCTGAGGCTCGTGCGCTGAATGGACAAGCTATTCCTGAGGGGCTTGTCTGGTCATTTGCCACGCATCAACCGCGGATTGCTTATATTGATACGTCATCGTCAAACCGCGAACCGGGCAACATTTTCTCTGTCTTGTTAGACGGCACTGATCCACAGCAGCTTACCGAAGAAGAAAGCGGTATTTTGTCATTTGGGGTGCACCCTAACGGCGAACGGATTGCTTACACCATTGCCGTTCCTGGAAATGCAACTGAGCTCAAAGAAATCAATCTAATTACGAAGGTGGTTCAAGTATTGCAGGTTTGCGCGCAGCAAGTCTGTAGTAATCCTTCATACTCTCCAAATGGCGACTGGTTGGCTTATGAACGGCGGACAGCAACCACTACCGCGGGGCAGTCAGTTATTGATTTGCTAGAACTCAGTAATCGCACAGTACGTCAACTGCCCTTTATTGACGTTGACTTAGCACAGTCGCCAGTCTGGCTAGATAGCAATCGCTTAGCATTTGTCAACTTACAGCGCAATGAAATTGGCTGGTACACCTTGTCAGACAATTCGCTCAGTTACGTGCCGGACTTGGCTTTGGACATGGGCAGTTGGTCTCCAGATGGACTTTGGGTTGTATATCCTGAAGTGGTATTGACCGATGCTGAATTACCAGACTTAGTCGCAACGCCAACCGCAATTTTGCCAACGCCAGATCCGAATAGCGAGCAGCCGACGGCTGTGCCAACAGTTCAACCCTTTGTGACTGCCGAAGATGTTGTGAAGACTTATCTGCTACGGCGTAACGTGCTGACAGATGAAGTGCTTGCAATTTCGCAGTCTGAATTTGTGGAAGATACAGAGCCAATTTTCTCTTGGACGGGTGATCGGATTGCGTTTGCGCGTAAGTTTGTTGAAAACGATGTGTGGACGCCGGGAAGACAATTATGGGTGATGAATGGTGACGGCAGTGGGGCGGTTCAACTCACAGACGAGCCTATTTACAATCATGCCAACTTTTTATGGACGCCAGATGACCGCACAGTTGTCTTCCTGCGGTTCAATGTGACCGTGGCAACTGCTGCCCCTGAAATTTGGGCGATTGATATTGACGGTGAGAATTTACGGCAGTTGGCCCGCGG
>JAHDBS010000041.1:12305-19757 GCA_020630225.1 Anaerolineales bacterium
CTGAAATTTGGGCGATTGATATTGACGGTGAGAATTTACGGCAGTTGGCCCGCGGCGCGTTCAGCCCACAGTGGATGCCGTAAGCGAGTAGAGACAGAGTTAGAGACAAAAAACGCAGTCCATATGGACTGCGTTTTTGATTTCTGTCTCCAGCACGGCGTGCGTTCTCTGTCTTTGTCTTATTACCCTTCGCGGAAGTCGTGTTCGGCAGTTGGTTTGTTTTGCAGCGCTGCTTCGATCTTTTCCATAACATCAGCGTCTAGTTGCTTAGAAAGCGCAAGGGCTTTCATGTTTTCAGTAACTTGGCTGGCGCGAGAAGCGCCGGTAATTACTGAACTTACATTTGGGTTTTTCAAACACCAAGCAAGAGCCAATTGTGCGAGTGAGCAGCCAAGGTCTTCTGCAATTGGCACAAGTCGTTTGACCTTTTCAATGCCTTCACGACCTTCAGTGCCTTCAAAGCGCTCTCGGAGCCACTCGTAGCCTGGTTCTGCGGCGCGAGTATTGTCTGGAATACCATCGTTGTACTTGCCTGTGAGCAATCCACTGGCGAGTGGACTCCAAATGGTAGTGCCCATGCCATACTGTGAATATAGACGGGCATATTCCACTTCAAAGCGCTCGCGGTGTAGCATGTTGTACTGCGGTTGCTCCATAAGTGGTCCAATTAAGCCTAATTCCTTGGCAATGGTGTGTGCTTCCATAATTTGCACAGCTGACCATTCACTGGTACCCCAATAGAAGATTTTGCCTTGCTCGATAAGCGTATTCATCGCGCGTACAGTTTCTTCCACTGGTGTATGTAGATCTGGGCGATGGCAGAATAACAGATCAACATAGTCCATCTGCAGGCGCTCAAGCGAGGCGTTGGTACCTTCAATTAGGTGCTTTCGGGATAGACCGCGGTCATTGGGACCATTGCCACCCCAAAATATTTTGGTTGCAATGACTAGGTCTGAGCGTTTCCATCCAGCTTGCTGGATAACATTCCCCATCACCGTCTCTGCTTTGCCATCTGCGTAGACTTCAGCGTTGTCAAAAAAGTTTACGCCGTGGTCATATGCTTCGGTCATGCATTCATATGCAATTTGCTGTCCAACTTGACCGCCATAGGTGACCCAAGCCCCTAAAGACAGCGCTGACACTTTCAATCCTGATCGTCCTAAATAACGATATTCCATGTAATTTATTCTCCAGTTGAATGAAATGAATGACAAGGAGTATAGCGCTCAAAAACGGTGATGTAAGTATTGACAGAGTAGAAAATATTTTCTAAAATAGAACATATAATCCAAACATAAATTCGAACACTATGTCAGATCAAGTCGCTCTCTACTACTACCGCCAACATTTGCAAGATCGTAACTTGCGTTCTATTGAAGTTAATCAAAAGCTCCGTGCTGCACAATTCTTCACAGCGAACTATCGTCAAGAAATGGATGCTGTTCAAAAACCAGGTGACAAGTTTGAGACCCTGTTGAATATGGGGGACTATATCGACTTTTTAGTTGCAAATGGCTGTGACTATTTGCGCGACTACCCAATGGAAAAAGTTGCGAGCTGGGTAAATTAGCTGCTGGGTATTGCTAATCATAGGCTTAATGGAAAAGCGGGCTTTTATACAAAGCCCGCTTTTGTTTTAAGGATTTGACCTAACCACTCAAAGTGCTTTTCACAACATTAGAATAAATGCGAGCTTAGAAGCACTTTGAGTGGTGATTCCTGCTTAGTTCGAGTTATATTCCTCCGCCATTAGTGCTTCAATGGCAGCTCTAGTTTTGTCGTAGCCGCCTTCACCAATGTGGCGGTAGCGAATGTTGCCCTGCTTGTCTAACAAGTAAGTTGTAGGCCAGTAGCGCTGCTGCCAACCGCCCCAAATAATGCGATTGTTATCCATGACAACTGGATATTCAATGCCAAAGTCCGCCACTGCTTTGACTACATTGTCATATTCACGTTCAAAGTTGAATTCGGGGTAGTGTACGCCAATAATTTCGAATTCGTCACCACCATAGTCTGAGTACCATTCCTTCAACGAAGGAATCACGCGTTGGCAGTTAATTCAACCGTAGGTCCAGAATTCAACTAAGACGACTTTGCCTTCTAAATCAGCAAGGCTAATCGGTTGGTCAGTGTTGATCCATGGTTCACTGAGAAAATCCTTTGGTGCAGGACCCTGTACTGGGTACTCAGATGCAAAGGAAATCACAGCGGGTTCTTGTGTGTTGGTTGGTGTTGGCACAGACGTTGCAGTTTCTGTGGGTGGAATTGTGGTGGGAGTAGATGTCGGTTCCGCCACGCTGGCTGCAACTTCAACTGCCGTTGGCTCTTGGACTATTTCCGCAGGCTCAATATCGGCAACTGTAGGTGCTACAACAACCTCAGGCTCTGGTGCTGCGCTACAGGCGGCAAGGCCTCCAGCAAGCAGCAACAATAGAAATCTAGGTAAGTGTCGCATATGCCCGATGCTACACTAAAACAAAATGGTTTTACGTAAAAATGAGTATGAATATGACAGTTTTTAGGAATTTCTTTCGAAACACTTTGTTATCACTCACGTTGCTGAGTGGATTGAGCTTTGCCTTAGTTGCTTGCCAAACTGCGTTACCTGAAGGTGTCTTGTTACAAGACGATTTTTCCAATGCGCGCACCGGATGGCAAATTAGCGAAGATATTGATGGCTATTTGACCTATTTGGATGATAAGTATGTCATTCGGGCTGAAAGTCGCCGGTTATTGTTATGGGGTCAAAGCAATAGTGGGCCTTACGAAAACGTGAGTATTTCTGTCACTGCTGAAAATAAGAGTGAGGCACGTGAACTAGGGTTTGGCGTGCTATGTAATTATCAAGACCCTAACAATACTTATCTGTTTGAGATTGCTCCAGCCGGTGGATATATTGTGGCGCGGATTCACAACGGGGAGCAGACAGTTTTAGATACCCAAGATACGTCCTCTGCTATTCCGTTTTATGCAGATCGATATGGCATTGAGGTGACTTGTTCTGCGGGAACTCTGCAACTTAATGTTGACGGGGCAGAAGTTGTGACATTACAAGATGAAACGCTAGCCAATGGAGATGTTGGCCTATTTGTACACAGCTATCAGCGTGGTGGCATTGAAGTGCATTTTGATGATCTTGAAGTGCGTGATGCTAACTAGGGGCTGTATTCAAGCGTCTATGCCACGCTTGCGTATGCTAAGTTCTGAACGAGGACTTTAGGTTTAGTTAAACAAGGAGAGAGCCGTTGGGTAAGACGACTCTCTCAGGGAAATGGGGTAATTGGGTTGGAGTTGAGGAAGATGCATACCCAATATATCCAATTACCGGACTTGTAAACATATGTGTTTGGCAGGGTTTTGCTATGGAAGTGAATAATTTGTTACAGCGACTTTACTTTGCACAACTGAAATTGCAGACCCTTGATTTCGTTGAGTAGATCTTAAGCATTTGGCAAGAAACGTGCCAAGAAGCTGCAATATTACATGTTTTGTAATTGTTTGCTGCGGGAAATAATGCAGTAACCTCTAGCCGCGTGACTGTACCAACTCAATTAAGTTCTCAATAATGATGAAAACGCCAAGCCCAATAACGGCTAAGACCAGTGCTGGTATAAAGAATTCAACAAGAATGATGCCAGCACTGACCAAACTTAAGAGAATCACTGTGCGCTGAACTAGCTTGCGTGCTTCACGTCGGAACAATGCTTCAATGAACATTGTGACCCCAACAACGGCTAGTAAGCTAACAATCCAGAGGTTTGGCGCAAATAGAACAAGCATGATGCTAGCAATGATTAGGACCCCCATACTAACGGCTGCCCATGTTTCGGCTAATCGTCCTAATTGGGCTCCTTGTTCTGTCACTGGTTGTAATGGTCGGTGTAGATGGTCTCGTGATGCGGGACCGCGCCCTTGGTCATATTGCGTTCCAAGATCTTGTAGCGCTTCTGAAAGTGCCCGCTCCTCGGTGATCAGTGCCTGTTCATTTTTGACTTCAAGCTCAACTGCTGTAATCTCACGCATGTGGTTGCGATAACGTGCTTGTAAGTGTGGCAAATTTTTCATTGCCTCCGCTTCGGTCCAAAGCTGAGAAAGCTTCAACTCTTGCTTACGCAGATTGTCGCGACTGACTCTTATGCGTTCATGGGCAGCTTCTATGCGCGTGAGCACCATTGATTTTCGATTTGCGCGCGGAGGAACTTTGCCAAGCCCAACCCAGCCTAGCGGGTCAAACCAAGGTTGGCGGACCGTTCCATCACGCCAAAATTTGGGGCCAGCCGGTGCATTTTCACCTGCGACAGGATCACGTGCATACAACCCCCAAAGACCACGATATTCTTCAAGCCAGGCATAGGGGGCATGAAAGCTGCGGCCGGGTGAGTTCGGAATAAGGTTGGCTGTCCATTCTTTTTCCTGACTTGCACCAATGCTTAATCCGTCGCCGCGGGCATAGTCCACAAAAGGCACCGAGAATAATCCAATGCTTTGCTCGTTTGCCTCAATCACTTGCTGACGTAATGTGTTGCGCCAAAATTGCTGGATTGGACGCGCAATGCGTTGTAACACACCGCTAAACGGCACTTCTACTTCATGCAAGTATTCACCTGCTTGGAAGTAGGCACCATGTGAACCTGCGCCGATATAGACAAGTGGATGTGTGTCCGCAATGATGGTTAATTCGCGGTCATCCCAGCGTCGTCGGAAGTCATCGCCGGCAAAGTCGTGGGATGAATATGCAACCCACTCTGGCCGTAAGCAGTTGTCTGCATCTTCTGCAAGGTAAATCGCAACGTGCTCCCAGTCTGCTTCATGATCATTGACGCCGTTGAAGCCGGACCGCCAGTCGTTCATGCAATAGAAGTACCAATACTGGAGAACGGTATATCCATGCTCACGTAGAACACGTCCATAATAGGCGTATTCTTCTTTGTCTTCCATGATCTCTAAGTAGCGTAAATGGGCTGAGGCATGGGTTCCACCAGGCACACGACCGCGTAAAATCAGCGTAATAGAGAAAAGCGTGTCTAATAAGCGAGCGCCTAAGCCCACACGTGCTAAGCGCCCCATAGAAGGCTTGAAATCACGCGGGTAATTGCGGATGTAGCTAGCCATTGCGCGGTATGACAGCGGCTCAGCGAAACGCATGTATTGCACTGTCTCAACAGACGATGGTTGCGCTTGGGCGAGTGTAGTTTTGTCGAGATGTCCTTCTGGAATTACCTCGCGGGCATCCCCACCAATGGCTTCCCAAAGTGAACTGCGTTCGATGTAAGGCTCTACTTGCATCGGGAAGAATTGCTCTCCCTTGGTGAACATCAGGACAGGTTCATATTCTTTTAGTAAGTCTAGATCTGTCTGCGGCGTACTCATTTTTCAGCAGTTTTCCCAAGTTGACTTTCAAGCAATGCTTGTTCAGCACTCAATGCATGTTGCGTATCGATCTGATTGAGAAATAGCACAGCAGCAATGGCTAACACGAGAAAGAAGTAATCAATCGTCTGGATCTGATTAGTCAGGTAGTCATAGATGCCCCAACTCAACACTACCCCCTGATCAATCATGGCTCCGATCCAAGCCCGCGCACTGACTCGAAATAAACCGGTAGCCCAAATAAATGAGAGCAGTGCAAGCACAGCCCAAGTTGCAGCTAACAGTAGCCGTTCCACAAAGTCAGGGTTGGTTTGGCTTTGTTGTTCCAAAATGCTGGAAAGATCAACGGTTCCAATTGCATTTTGTAATTCATCATAAACACCCATCTGAGTAATGTCATCGAGTTCGGTGAGCACAAGCACAGCAAATAACGAGCCTTGTATGAGCAAGATGATGCTAGCAATGACAAGGCTGTAGGGACGTTTAGGTCTAGATACTTTTGTAGAGCTCATCACCAACATCCTACGAAAAATAAGTAAGCAAGTTTCATATATTCTGTTCCAACAACATTTAGTCCACCAGGGTAGGTCCACCAACTGTCAGCAACAAACCATGAGGGGTTAGCAGCATAGGGAATGATTTCTATTCCTGTGCCTTCAAATGTGTTTGTAAACAACTTGTGCGCCCGATAGGTATGAAAAGGATCTGTGACCAGCAAGATTGACTTTGCATCTGTTTCTAGCAAAGCGTCTTTGGTGCTGTGAGACTCTGCACAAGTGCTACCAGAGTCGTCTAGCTCAGTAATGAGGTCTGGTGATACCCCATGCTTGATAAGCTCATCTGCGGCTAGACCAGCCCAAGTAATATCAATGAGCCCACTAATTCCAACTGTGGAGCCAGTGGTGAATACTTGATCAGCATAGCCATCTCTAATCAGGCGTGCGCCCGTTCTTTCACGATCACTAGAGCCACCGCCACCCAGCACAATAATGGCGTCGACTGGTTTGGCTGGTTCAGTTAATACCAGCGCTTCGCCAATCCAAGGGAGCCAAGCGCTGCGGAATACAATAGCGCCCACTACTATCCCAATGATACTTAGAATGCTCCAATGCACTACTCGTTTTGAGATGAGATAGTAACGTTTCTTAAATTGTTCTGGTGTCATGCTAGACCTAGAAATTGTTTGATTGCTGGAGCAAGATCTACTAAAGATGAGATTTTTGTGGCAATGTCTGCATGTTGGGCTCCGATTAGAACCGTTGGTACAGCATTACGAGTGTGAGTTTTCACGCTCAAGTCTTCCATGTTGCCATGATCAGAACTGATGAAGATCAACCCGTTCTCAAAATCCCAGTTTTCTAATATGCCAGACAAGGTTTGGTCTAAGCCCTCTAATAAGCTTACAGATAGTTTTGCGTTACGTTTATGCCCGGCGTAATCTGTTAGCCAATGTTCGTAGAAGAGTAAATTGTTTGCTCTGGTTTGTAGCGCCATATTTCTGCCGGTTTGAGCTGGGGTAAACAATGGCGCGTCATGAATGCCTAGGCGTTCTCGCCAAATATTGCCAGTGTAATCGTCAGCGAACGCGGTGCTGTTTGCATAAGCGTCCATTCTTGGGAGTGTGAGACCAGCGGCAACTGCCGCATGTGGAATTGCAGAATATAGGCGTTTGCCACTTTCAATTCCTGTGAAATAGCCATCAGGATACGCTTTACCTAACTGAACACGGTAACCTGCTTGCGACAATTGCATAAAGAGGTTGTCAGCACTTAAAATAGCGCGAATTTCAGCATTTGGTTTTGGTCCAAAGTGTTCGCCAATCTGGGCTGAGACGTTGATGCCTGTTAGGATAGTTGCCTGCCCAGTAGCAGATTGTGGTCTGCCTGTGATGCCTAAATTAGCATCTGTCACCACTAGACTAGCGTGTTGGCCGGTTATGTTCTGCAACTCGCGTGTTAAGTGTGTAATGCCAAGTAAACTGTGGAGCGTTGGTAGTTCTGCAACGCAAAACGGATTGATTTCTGCATTGGCATCTCCCAGACCAATACCATCAATAAAAATAAAGAGAATGTGTTTCAT
>JAHDBS010000491.1 GCA_020630225.1 Anaerolineales bacterium
ATCCGATAGTCGAAATTATCAGCCTGCCAGGTGTAGCAGTTGCTATCAGCAATAAACGTGACCTGATTGATTAGCGCACCCACAATGGTGTAGCCAGCGGGTGCCTCCAGGCAAAACGTTCTGCCATTGACTGCAACTGAATATGGCGTGATGAGCGGTGCGTGTGTTTGCAACGTCTCGGTATTGACGATCGGGTAAACGCAGCCAATTATGGTATTTGCTGACCAACACTCAGTTGTTGTAACAGTGGTGTTGATGGTGGCGTTGGGTCCTTGTGGTGCAACAATAGGCGCTGGGTCCGCTGGTGGGACTACGGCTGGACTTACAGGAAAAGTAGCTTCTAGGGCAGCGATCCAGTCTGACGCGGAACGGTTGGCAAATTTCTGCTCAATGTGAATAAACTGCCGGGTATAGATGCCAGCCGCGGTGCCACAAACAGAACCTGCTGCAACACCATTAATCAACCGACCTTGTGTGTTAGTTGTACCTGACAGTGTGCAACTTAGCGCATCGCCGGGCACCGTCACAACCCAAGCCGGATTTTCTGCTACTAAATTATTCTTCAGGGTCACAATGGGGTCAGTCACTGCTGGTGTCGCTGTACTGCCGTGCGTTAGATAGACATCGACCCCTGCGCAAGTGGATGCGCCCATTCCGTGAAATTGAATTGCCGTGACGTCAGACCGCGTAGTGTGAATTTGGGCAATGCTGCGGTGAAAGAAATTCTCAGTATTGTGGGCAACATCTGCTTCTTCAAAAGAGCCTTGGCAAGCGCTCGCAATGCTGTTTGCGCGGCGATGGCTGCCAGCCATGACAAAGGTGTAAGCCCCAATCCCCTTGAACACCCCAATCCCTTGATCGTCAGTATTCGTATCATTTTTCGGATGCGCAATATCAATGCTGACATAGCGCAGTGGCGTAGGGTTGACAATAAAGGTCCCTAGCCCTTGGTCTACAAGATTGTCGTCATTATTGTCTGCAATTTCGAAGGCGACACAGTAGTCTACGCCACTATCGGTGAACGTTTTTACGGTATATACGCCATTGAGCGAGGCTGGGATGATCGCTGCGCCGCATTGTCCAGCTAACATCTGGGCGACCATCGCTTGCCAGTCATTTTGGACTGCTGTTGAAGGAATCACCACTGTTTCCACATCTTCACCAGGCATTTGCGCGGCAATGCAGGTGACCAAGTCTTCAAGGGTAGCGGCAGTATTGCAGTCTAAGGTCTGGGCTGCAGATACTGGCGACTGCTCATGAAAGAAGAATAACGCGCCACACAGGACAATGTAGGGCAGACTGCGCAGAAGCAATGTAGAACGGAAGAGGCGCATTTTCAGAGTAGAAACAGGAAAGATTATGTTGTGAGCTTAGCTTTTACAGCCCGCAGGACATCTGCAATGACGGTCTCAACTTCACGCTCTGCGTCTACAACTACCCAGCGGTCAGGGTCGGTTGTGACAAGCGCTTGATAGCCCGCATGTACGCGGCGATGGAAGGCGAGTTCATAGGCATCGAGCCGATTCCATTCGACATCGCCACTTTTCTTGCGGCGCATGCCTTCTTCTACTGAGACATTCAATAGAAATGTTAGGTCAGGTTTGAGACCTTGTGTGGCGGCTTCTGTAATGGCCCAGAGCTGTTCTAGGGGCAGTTCATGTCCATATCCCTGATAGGCTAGTGAAGAGTCGTAGTAGCGGTCAGACAGGACAATTTTGTCGTTAGCTAGCGTCGGTTGTAACACTTCACGCACTAACTGTGCGCGAGATGCTGAGAATAGCAGGAACTCTGTCATAGGTTCCATGCTTGTGTTGCCGAGCTTCATCAGGACTTCGCGGACTTGGTTGCCAATTTCAGTCGTGCCCGGTTCGCGCACCCACTCAACTGGATATCCTTCTGCTTCTAACTGTGCAAACACTGCTTTGGAGACAGTGCTTTTTCCACAGCCGTCAGGGCCTTCAAAAGTAATAAACATAGCGTGTAGGCCTTGGGGGCTTAGCAATCTTTACAATTGTCGATGCAATCACGATAGACATCGAGCCAATTGGTGGCAATGCTGTCCCAGCCAAAGTTGTCGAGTACGTACTGACGTGAGCGCGCTGCGCGACCAGCAACCTGCTGGGGGGACTGCAGCGCTTTCAGAATTTCAGCATTGAGCGACTCTTCATCGCCATATTCCACAATGGAGCCGAGGTCATTGCGCAGAACGTAGTCGGCCAGGCCACAACGGTCTGTAGCAATAATTGGCGTGCCACAGGCTAATGATTCGAGCAAAGTAATCGCAAACATTTCGTACTTAGATGGCAGCACATATACATCCGCGACCTGATAGGCCTGCAGCTTGTCGTCGCCATCAAGGTAGCCGGTAAAGCGAACCCGATCTTCCAAACCTAAACTCGCAATCTGGCGTTCGATGACATCTAGGTAGCCATCATCCGGACCGACCATGAGCAGGATGGCGTCCGGTACGCTTTCACGGACTTTGTTGAAGGCATTTACCAAGAAGTCCACGCCTTTGATCTCATTGATGCGCGCCAAGAACAACACAATTGGAACGCCTTCGGGAATGTTGAATCGATCTCGAAAGCCGTTGACTTTAGGCAGTTCGCGATATTCATCTAAGTCGACCCCGTTCGGCAGAATTGAGATGCGCGAAGGGTCAACGTCTAGGTCTAGAAATTGACTGTGCTCAAGCTCATTCAGCGCATGCAGGCGGCATGCATTGTCAACAATGCGTTGCCCATAGAGGCGGTCATATACGGCTTTTAGCGCATAGCGCCCCATAATACGCGGCATTCCGCCCTGAGCTGTTAGGACAAAGGGCAAGTTGCGTCGTTCTAGGTGCTTCAGCGTTACCGCATTTTGGTAAGACCGATATTCGTGAATGTGAACGACATCACACTTGTCTAGTTCTTTTTGCATTGCACCGCCAAAGCCCATGGGCATAAACAGGCGGCTCCAAGCAAGGTGGTTGCTCAAGTTGGGGACACGGTGAATTTCTACGCCATCGACGATTTCGTAGCGCAGGCGTGCGCGGTCTTTGGAGTCGAGTGCGTCCGTAGTAAAAACGACCACTTCTTGGTCTTTACGCACTAACGCACGGGCAAGTTCCCAAGCCGCACGGCAAGTGCCGCCATATGCCCAAGCTGGGTAGAAATAAGGAATGATGTGAAGAATTCGCATTGAA
>JAHDBS010000492.1 GCA_020630225.1 Anaerolineales bacterium
GTGGAGCAAGGATTACTATTATGAAGCGTATACGGGGGATTTTACAATTAAGGACAAAACCGCCGATCAAGCGCTGAAGGACAAGATGGTCGTCGCGCTTAGTCGACCATTTGTTGCATAAGACATTCACAGTAATGCCACCCGCTAAGGTGGCATTACTGTTTTTACAGCAGCTTAATACGGCCAGCCGAGACCAATTCGGCCTCGTTCCTCTTCGACCATCAAGATTTGAACGGTCACAACATCCCCAACGCTCAATTCAATTTCATAAGGAATTTGACTGTTGTGGAGCAGCCCATCTTGCTTTACACCAATGTCAATAAAGCAACCGAAATCGACAACGTTGCGTACGGTGCCTTTGAGCAGCATTCCAGTGGTGAGGTCGCTCATCTTCAAGACGTCAGTGCGCAGCACAGGGCCTGACACTTTCTCACGCGGATCGCGTCCAGGGCGGATAAGTTGGCTCACCATATCTTTCAGCGTTGGGACCCCGCAGCCTAGTGCGTCAGCTGCATCTGCAAACGAGTCGAACTGCGTAACAAACGTTTTCAAAGCTTGCTCACGCTGCTTAGGTGGGGCGCTCATGTCTACTTTTGCTTGCTTGATGAGTTTCTTGGCAACCTTGTAACTTTCAGGGTGAATAGCACTGCTATCAAGCGGGTCATCGCCTTCTGGAATGCGCAAGAAGCCAGCGGCTTGTTCAAACGCCTTCGGTCCGAGCCCTTTAACTGCTTTCAAAGCTTTGCGTGTTGCAAACGGACCTTGCGTATCACGATGTTCCACAATGTTGTCAGCCAGCTTTGGCCCAATCCCAGACACATGCGTGAGCAACGCTGGTGAGGCAGTGTTGACGTTGACGCCGACATTGTTCACAACGCTCTCAACGACAGCATCCAAGCTAGACGCGAGTTGCTTTTGATCTACATCATGCTGATACATCCCAACCCCAATGGATTTCGGATCAATTTTGACGAGCTCTGCCAAGGGGTCTTGCACGCGTCGGGCAATTGAAACGGCTCCACGTAATGTGACATCCAACTCTGGCAGTTCTTGACGGGCAAGCTTGCTAGCGCTGTAAACACTAGCGCCGGCTTCATCCACAATGAGGTAATTGATGTCGCGCTTTTGGCTTTGGATGTAGTCAGCAACGAACTGCTCACTTTCACGAGACGCCGTGCCATTGCCAATGGCAATCAGATTTACATCAAACTTTTTCACGAGTTTGTTGAGCACTGTACGCGCCTGTTCGGTCTTGTTTTGCGGCTGGTGCGGATAAATGACACCCGTGCCTAGAACCTTGCCTGTCGGAGACACTACTGCGAGTTTACAGCCTGTACGGAAAGCTGGGTCAAGTCCTAGAACAGTGTAGCCGCGCAACGGTGGCTGCACGAGTAAGCCGCGCAAGTTTTTCGCAAAGACTTGAATAGCATGTGCTTCAGCCTGTTCTGTAATTTCGCGGCGGACATCACGCTCAATTGCTGGCAAGAGCAGGCGTTGGGCGCTGTCATTGGCCGCTTCAACCAGTTGGTTAGACAAACTGCTTTGGCGACTTGGGCGGTAGAACCGCTCAACACCGTTGCGCCAGTCGCGCTCGGGCACATCTAGATTGAATTTCAAGACGTCTTCGCGTTCACCGCGGTTGATCGCTAACACTTGATGTGGGCGCAACTTGTCAACGCGCAGTTCAAAGTCGTAGTAAGTTTCATATACCCGCTTTGGATCTTCAGCGGTTTTGGTTTTGCCTGTGCCTACATTTGACCAAACTAGCGCCTTTTCACGCACGTGTTGTCGCACGCCAGTGTGGTCGCTAATAGATTGGGCAACGATGTCTTTTGCGCCAGCAATCGCTTCCTCAATTGAGCCAACATCGTCTGACAAGTATTGCTTTGCCAGCTTTTCCAATGGTTCGCGCGTTTTTTGATTCAAAATCGCGTCAGCAAGGCCTTGTAAGCCTTTTTCACGGGCAACATCTGCGCGGGTTTTGCGTTTGCGCTTGTATGGTGCATAGATGTCTTCTAATTCAGTCAACGTTGTCGCCTGGTGCAGCGCGCTAACAATCTCTTCAGTTAAGTTGCCTTGTTCTGCAATTGCTTCTGCAATCGCTTCGCGGCGTAAATCGAGGGCATATAAGCGTTCGTAAAGTTCATGAACGCTTCGAATTTGCTCTTCATCCATGCTGCCAGTTTTTTCTTTGCGGTAGCGTGCGATGAATGGAATTGTGTTGCCTTCATCCAGCAATTCAATTGTTGTTTTGACGTCAACTGCGTTCAGCTTGAGCTGCGCAGCAATAGCAGACGGGTAGTCAGTGCGAATAATTTCCAATGTCATACAGTGTGTTTCACTCGTAAATTTGTTGCAAGGATGGCATAGACCATCTGTGCGAAATTATAGCGGATTGGCATTGCCGTTGCCAAATTTTGGGGCGGTTGCAACCCGCAAATTGCATAAGAATTGTTTTGGAGTTCTGACTTAATGGCTGGTTGAATTGGGAGTCTAGATAATGCTAGAATGGCAACAGACTTTAACGCTATACGCCTTAAGTTTCATAGAGTAGGTGGTAGAAATTTGCAATAGATATTGATGCAAATTTTGATCTGGGGCTAATGCTTGGAGACAAATACTAGTCACCAGTTACGGAATAATTACATAGTTTTAGCATGTTATTGGCCTGATCATCCACTAGCAGCGCAAGGCAAATACATGAATAGCTCCCGCTTATTGTCTCGCACGTTAGCGCGACAAATTCTTCGGGTTGTAATCCTCTTCGGGATTTTGCCGATCGCTCTCATTAGTTCTCTCATCGTCCTCCAACAAAGCCGTACTCTAAGAGTCGAAGCGACCGTACAACTTCAAGAACGTGCGTTTGATTACGCACAGAACCTAAACGTCTTTATAGACGAACTCCAACGTGATGCAGCCTCAATTGCTGCATTAATACCGTTGGCAGAAAAATTGCCAGCTGAACAAGCGCAACTGTTGCGTCAGATTAATGCTGAATATCCTGAGTATGGTCAAGTGGCGTACGTAGGGTTGGACAGCTTTATTCAGGCCGCGTCTAAAGACATCGAATTGGTGTCAATCGCAAAAATTGAATCCTTTCAAACGGCAGCAAACGAAGGCCGCCAGGATTGGGTGATTGCGCCCGCATTGTTCAATCCGAAACTTGTGATGCACATGCACACCCC
>JAHDBS010000493.1 GCA_020630225.1 Anaerolineales bacterium
AGCATTGCAAGCCTTAGAAGGCACCGTCATGGAAATGATGGACTGCGCATTCCCACTGTTGACCAACATCGTTGTGACTGACGATGCTAAGGTTGCCTTTGATGGCATCAACTGGGGTTTGCTCGTTGGCGCAAAGCCACGTGGCAAAGGAATGCTCCGCGGTGACCTAATTTTGGGCAACGGCCCAATTTTCACCGGCCAAGGTGAAGCGTTGAACAACGCTGCAGACGATGCACGCGTAATTGTTGTCGGGAACCCAGCCAACACCAACGCATTGATCGCAATGAACAACTCAGACTTGCCAAACGATCGTTTCGGGGCACTCACCCGCTTGGACGAAAACCGTGCAAAGAGCCAATTGGCAGCCAAAGCTGGCGTCCCTGTCACCGCAGTGACCAACATGACCATTTGGGGTAACCACAGCGCTACGCAATATCCTGATGCAGAAAATGCAAAGATCAATGGCAAGCCAGTTTTTGATGTGATTGAAGATCACGATTGGTTACGCGGCGAGTTCATCACCAAGGTGCAAAAGCGCGGTGCTGAAATCATCCAATGGCGCGGTAAGTCTTCTGCAATGTCAGCAGCAAACGCAGCCTTGGATCACGTCATGAGCTTCGAACGCCCAACCGCCGCTGGCGATTGGTTCTCAGCTGCAGTGCCTTCAGACGGCAGCTATGGCATTGAAGAAGGTCTGATGTTCAGCTTCCCAGTCCGAACCGACGGTGATGGCAGCTACAGCATTGTTCAAGATTTGGAAATCAGCGAATTCGCAAAAGAAAAAATCGCTGCAACCGAAGAAGAACTCAAGACCGAACGCGCAACTGTCGCAGACGCAGGATTGCTCTAAGCTGCTTGCCCTGAGCCTGCCGAAGGGTTAGCTACTAGCCTTTAGCTGGTAATAGCGCCCCGAAGTAAATAAAAAGACCTTGACAACAAATTGCCAAGGTCTTTTTTGATTCTTCTGATTTATGTTTACCGTATTAGGCTTGCGCAGTTCCAACGTTTACATTTTTGAATAACTGTAGATAAGGCCTCGGCGTTTGACCAAAAGAGCGGCGGGAAAACACACCCCAGTAGAGATAGCTGATAGTCGGATAAACATTGTTCCCAACTGTAGGCAACGCCGTTGGACGTCAGTCCCTTGTGATAATACTGCAACAACTCAAGCTCTGACTGTTGACTCAGTTGATCTTGATATGCAATTAGGTAAGCAAAATCGTAAACGCCAATTCCACGCTTCCAAGTCTCCCAATCCAAGATGCGAATAGTATCTGCTGGGTCAAGGGGCAAGCCTATATTGCCATAATGGTGATAGTCACCATGGATCATTGTCGTCTGTTGACCAGTGTGAAGGCGTTCAGCGAACAGATCAAACCAGTGTTGCCCAAGCAATTCACAAAATTGAAACTCTGTTTGACTTAATTTCTCCGACAACTGAGCAAGAAGGTTTGGCAGATCTATGTTGAACTGCACAGCATTTGCCGATATCTGCTCTGCTGAAAGCACTTGAACCAGCCGCAACGGGCCGCCACGCGGTGCAGCAAACATCTGATCAGTCAGCAGCGGATGTTCCCACCAATGGACGTGCAACTTGATCAACGCATCAATACACAGTTGATATTGTTGCGCAGTCAAGAACGCGTTTGATGTCAGTGCATGTGTTTTCGCGACATCCTCAAGCAAAAGAAAACAAACCTGACGCTCGGCATCGAAGCGACTTGCGTAACAGAATGGGCTTCCGAATGAACACATTTCAGGTGCAAGAGTGCTATAGAAAGTGTATTCCCCAATGCCTTTTCTGAACTCAGTCCCAAGATAGAGTTTACAGATGAACGTCTCAGCTGGGGTTGGCGCTGCATCTGTGCTGTACGTCACAGAGAGTAAAAGCGCCGCAGATGCGTGGGATTCTAATGGAGTTACGTCAACGTTGACGATTGTGCCCGTGGGTAAATGCCCATTCTCCCTAAGCTGATGCGTTAGCCAATCAGGCGTAATATCAGAGGGGATCATTATGGGCAGAGGGCTGCGTTTTCTTAATCAAAAACGCGGATAAGGCTGAACACGGATAATTTCGTTTGGATCAATATCTGCGTTCTACCCTATCCGCGTTTATTTTTTATGCCGCTTGCGCTGCGGCCATTTCGGCGAGCTGCTCTTCTGTCAGGTCTTCTGCGCCGCGCATTTTTTGGAAGGAGGCAATCGCAACTTCGAGCATCCCTTCGTCAGGTTGACGCGTGGTCATGCGTTGCAATGCCATGCTAGGGACAATGAGTAATTGAACAATAGGATTGTCCAAGTGACGCGCTGTGAAGTGTAAGTATTCAAATGCAATTGACGCTAGAACAGGCAGCATTGCCAAACGCGTCAGCAAACGCACGAGCAAGGTCAAGTCACCTAATAGCGAGAAAATCAGGATAGACAGCAGCACGACCACCAGCAAAAACGCAGTCCCACAGCGGGGATGCTCTAGCGGATAGGTCTGCACGCGTTCTGGGGTCAGTTCATCATCAGCTTCAAAGGCGTGGATCGTTTTGTGCTCCGCGCCATGATAGCCGAACAAGCGCTGTACGTCTTCCATCCGGCCAATTGCCCAAATGTAGGTCATGATGATGATGAGGCGAAAAATACCTTCGCCAATGTTACTTGCAAGCGGCGGCACGCCAAACCACGCTTCGGCTTGTTCTCCAACAAATGCGGGGAACAGTGAAAACAGCGTAATCCCAAGCAACATGCTAACCGCAATGGTGCCCCACGCAATTGGACCTTCAAACTCTACTTCTTCGCCACTGGCAACGTCAGCAGAGAACACCATAGAGCGCATGCCTAACCCGAGCGCATCCCAAATGCCAAACAAACCCCGGAAAAACGGCCACTTCGCCCACTTGCTGCGGTAAGCCTTGCCTAACACTTGCGTGTGAAACTGAATCTCTTCTTCTGGATCGCGAACAGCAACCGCAAGCGAGTTTCGTCCGCGCATCATCACGCCTTCAATGACAGCTTGGCCGCCATAGCTTTGCAGCTTTGGTTCTTCAGTGCTTAGCAATAAAAGGCTAAGGAATAGGTTTCGGGTTGTTTTCAAAATCACGGGAGGGAGTCTAGTTTGGGGGACTGGTGGCGTCAAGCTAAAAGCTAAAAGCTAAAAGCTAAAAGCTAAAAGGATCTTACTCAAGACAT
>JAHDBS010000494.1 GCA_020630225.1 Anaerolineales bacterium
GCTGGAGCAGGTTATTCTCAACCTTAGCTTACTAACCCTGCTTCTGACGCTTGTGGCGGCTGCGCTTGAGACTGTCCAGTGAGGCGTGGCAGCGAGTCTTCCAGTTCAACCCAATGCACATGTTCATTCCAAAACACATGCCCTTGAGGTGCAAGATGATGCCTGCTAGTAATACTAGCCAAGGTAATTTGCATTTCATCAGGTGAAGACTGGGCTTCGAAAAAGAGCGTACTGCCACAGAAGTTGCAAAATCCGCGCCGGGCACGGTTAGAGGACCGATACCAACGCACTAGCGTTGAACCGGCAAGAAGCGTCAATACTTTTTTAGGAACGCCAAACCATGTCACAAACGCGGCCCCATGCGCTTTACGACAGATTGTGCAATGACAATGGGCACACCAGTTGACAGGCGTTTCGACTTGATAGTGAACCGCACCACAAAGGCAAGCCCCAGTGATAATACTCATAATAAATTGTCCTAAGGTCTCCAGAATGAGTTCTGCAATGCAGAATCATTAGTAGCATTTTTTTGGAACACTTTGGGGAAGCTGTTCCAGTCGGCAACTCCTGACGGTATGGCTCAGGCGTCAGGGTTGCTGCGTTACAGAAGACGATTGAACAGAGAAATAACTTTGTAAGGCTAGCTATTCCTTTCGCTTGTGCGCCCCACAAAATCCAACTGATGGGCAATGTACACTAGCGCGCCGTCTTCAATTTGCTGTTTTCGCGTCTCCAGCCAACTTTTGAACTGTGCATCATCCACCTCAGGATGGTTAGAAAGCTCTTGGTCAACGGTTTGCAAAATATAACGCAAGAAGTATGCCTCATCTGCCGGATAATTTCCATCCTGTGCAAAAATAACCCAGTCAGAAGACCCTGAAAACAACACCTTCGCATTGTTTGCACTTAAGTGATGAAACAGATGGCGGCCAGCTTTGCTGTCTCCAGAGACTTTTCCATCAATAATGCGCTCATCCATCGACCGATGGTACAGATCCATAATGTGTTGATCTAAGGATGGGTCGACAGCGGGCTCCAGGATTGTTTCGCCGTCAAAGTTGATGGAGAAATAGTAAATACCGCTTGGCTTTAGCAAGCCTAGCAGCGCGGGCATCAGACGCTCAATATCGAACAAGTCTAAAAACGCATGGGCAATGAGCACATCCCACGTTTGCCCTTGCGCTTGGGCAATAAAGTCATAGACATCCCACGTTTCTAGGGTTAGGGTCCAATCGTCTGGCACACTGACTTTGCGCTTGGCTACCGTAATGCTTTTCTCTTCTGCATCAATGGCAGTGTAGTCAACTGGACGATCAAACAAATCCCAGTCTAGCGCCCGCTGGATCATCGTTCCAGTACCGCAGCCGACTTCTAATACGCGCAGTGGACCGTCCGTGTCACGAATGGCAGTTCGCAAGCCGTCCCACACGTGACGATTGAGCGCACGGTCGTCGACAGTGCGCTTGGCATTGAGATAGCGTTGAAAGCAAAGGTCTGTGCTCATCTTGGAAAGGTTTCGATAAACGCGCAAGCGGTGGTTAGCGACTCACGCCACGTTGGAAATTGTTGGTAGCGCCGCAACGCTAAGAGTGATTTTTCTTCAAGCAGCTGCCGATCTGACGCCAACTGGGTAATGTAATGTGCGAGTTGAGCGGCATCGCCTGGTGTAATGAGATAGCCCGCCTCCCCAATGACTTCGTGCGCGGCGCCGTTGGTACTTGCAATAACCGGCAAGCCAGCGCCTAACGCTTCAAGATAGGCAATGCCAAAGCCTTCATAGTTAGAAGGCAACACCAATGCATGATGATTGGCCAGCAACGTAGCCACGTCCGCTGCAGCCACTGTGCCTCTGAATGATACGTCACAGTTCAACCCAGCAGCCAACTTTCGGCAATCGTTAGCATACCGAACGTTTATGTCATCTGGCCCAACAATGGTCAGACTGACGGCGTCTTGATGAACACTGCGTAGCGCCTCCAAAATGATATGCAGCTGCTTGCGAGGCGTTACGCTTGCCAAAAAAAGTAACCTCAGCGGCCCCGGTTGTCGCGCCCGCGTTGAGACAGCATGACTGGTTAATGCGACATTCAAGCGGTCCCCGCCAGGCGTAGCAATTACATTAGGCTTTGGCGTGTCCAACAAAGGACTTACGGTTTGCGCCGTGGTTTGGCTGTTATAAATGAATGCATCCACACTGTTGAGATAGCGCCGTTCAACTTGGGCATACATGCGCAGGTCACGTTCAGAGTGCTGCTCACTCAGGCGGAGGTGATGCACAACGCTGATGATGGGCAGGTGTGGCCGCGCGCGCTTCAGTCGCGCATTCAACCATGCTAATGACGGATGATTCAGTTCGTCTTGCAACAATACTGACACCCCAAGGTCATAGAGCCGATTGAAAAACTCTGCGTTGGAATTGTCACGCAGATGCGCCATGTAATTCCGCCACGGCAGCGACACCATGGTGACATGATGCCCACGCTCCTGTAACAGCTCTACGAGTTTACGGTCATAAAGATAGCCACCCGAAAGCGTGTCTAAGCTGCCATATATGACGAAGCCAATGTGCATAGAAGAATGGGACGCGGATTTACGCGGAATACGCGGATCGGAAGTTGGTTACTTCTAGTAAAGCTAGTAAGCAGAGGCGCTAGACCTAACAGGTAATACAAATTTGCTTAGCAACAAATCCGCATTTAACTGCATTCACCTGCGGCCAAACCAAAGTCTTACGTCCGGCTGACTGAAAAAGATGCCCAGGCAATGTCGTTTTCCCAGATTTTGACAATGAAACGACTAATGTTTGGGGCGGCAATTTCCTGCTCTAGTTTTTCACAAACAATGCGGCAGAAATGCTCAATGGATGGGTTGAGACCCGCAAATTCTGGCAGGTCGTTGAGGGTTTTATCTTTATAGTAAGCGACTTGGGCATTCAGCTTTTCTTCGACATCGACAATGTCAACTAAATAGCCATGCTGGTCCAGCGCACCGCCTTCTAAAATGAGTTCCAGTACATAGTGGTGCGAATGCCAAAAATTCTCAGGCCCCCAGTCACCGCCAATCAGGAAGTGTTGGGCAACAAAATCTCGTTTAACAGCTAATTGATACATGCTGGTAATTTTATTGCGATTTGAGAATGCGTCAATTTTTTAGAG
>JAHDBS010000495.1 GCA_020630225.1 Anaerolineales bacterium
GCGCGCATCCCATTGGCCCAGTCTGTTCCCGCTAGTGGCAAGACAAGAAAAACAACAGCAGCTGAGGCGATACAAATAATCAGAGTTGAAGTCAATGCTTCACGTAAAGTAGGCATATTTAGTCCCCCGCTTGTGATGTTGTCCGCGTTGGACGACGCAAGACATACTTCTTGAAGTTTGTCACAATCCATTTCCAGTGCATGGCTAAGTGAACGCCCAAGACTAAAATCATCAGATTACTACTCATATCATGAATCGCAACCCAAAACGGATCGATGGTCATTTCAATCCCAAGCGCTGGCAAAGCGGCTTCTGAAATCACCACGCCAGAGAACATTGCCACCACAAACAGGAAAAATAAAAGCCAATCTAGGACATAATTGAAACGTGTTTCTCCAGGCATACTTTTGAATATGCGCTTGGTCACGTTGACAATCCATTTCCAGTCAAAAATAAGATGCAAAAAGAATGGAATGAGCACTAAAAAGCTGATCCATTCATGCACAGGAATGCCGGTGCCTTGTGGTGCTAACACAAGCACCATCACGATAAAAAAGACGAGATCTAGCCAGAGCCGCGCCTTTGTACTACTCATTTTCTTTTTCTTTGTAGTTTCCATTGTCATAAGATTCCCCCTGTCACAGAATTTTCTTCACTGTGAGTTTACGCGGCACATCTGAAGAAGTTATGGAGAGTGCCGGAAGACTTTGCGCATATTTCAAGCAGCGGCGCTGACAAATTGCCTTAGAATCTCAAATGAAGAACAAGCTACACAAAAGGAACTCCCACATGACACAAAACGCAACCTACATTGATGTCAGCGAAGAAAACGGCTGGGCACTAATGATGCGTGACATCCAAGGGCCAGTGGTGATGTTGAACTTACTGCGCTACAAAGACGTGGCGGACTACAGCGATTTTCCTGAACTTGCCCCCGCTGACCCCATTTCTGGTGAAGCGGCCTATCGCATTTATATGCAGCACGCGACGCCGTTCATTGTTGAAGCAGGTAGCAAAGTCTTGTTGCAAGCCAAAGGCGGGCAATGTCTCATCGGGCCGACGGATGAGCATTGGGATCTGGTCTTAGTTGTGGAGCACCCGTCAGTAGAGGCGTTTATGGCGTTTGCGCAGAACGAAGGTTACTTAGCAGGGATGGGCCACCGCACAGCGGCGCTGGCAGATTCACGACTGTTACCGATGGAAAAATAATCATGGTCAATCAAAGAGACTTCGTCGAAGACGTCTCCGACGAGGATATTACCCAAGTCTTAAGACTCACACTAGCTGGCAAAATGACCTTAGTTGATGTTTACAATCTTTATGCCGACTTGCCTTTTCGAGACTATGAGCGTGTATATTCAATGTATACCACCATGCGCCATGAAATTGTGCAGCTATTTTCAGATTGCTTAACGCATTCACCTTTGTTTCCTGAAGATTTGCCAGAGTTACAAGTGATCTGGTTACTGCGCAAAGCAGATTTACAGCTTGCAGCCGCTAAGCTAGACGCCTTCCATGCAAAAACCGAGACCATCGAACGCTGTAACCGAGCGAGCGCACGCGTAAACAATAGATACCCTGAAGAAGAGATCAGATTCAGCGGCGTTTCTAGCTGAATATCACAAGGGATATTTATGGAAAACTACTCAATTGACATCTTAGTCATCGGTGCTGGCCTTAGCGGGCTCTTAGCCACATGGCAACTCTCGCAAGCAGGCCAAGATGTTTTGCTGCTTGAAGGCCGTGAACGCATTGGCGGTCGCGCTTATACGGTTGGCACAGAAGCAGGATACGACTGCGACCTTGGCCCTTCATGGTTTTGGTCTGGTCAGCCGCTTGTGTTGAGCTTGCTGCAACACTTTGACATTCCTTACTTTGAACAACACGCTGCGGGTGATGTGCTAACGCAGTCTGCCAAGCGCAAAGTTCTGCGTTTGGATGGCCCTTCGCCGATGGCAGGTGCGCGTCGCATCAAAGGTGGGGTAAGTCGTTTAACACAGGCAATCGCAAGCCAAATTCCTACTGAGAGATTGCTGCTTTCCCATTCCGTCACAGCCTTACAGCTCACAGATGATAACGTCACAGTGACTGCTAAATCACCAACTGGGTATGCTGAAATTCATGCCAAGCAAGTTGCGCTTGCAATCCCGCCGCGTTTAGCAGCCAGTCTCAGTTGGTCACCAAAATTATCTGCCGAAACGGATCAACAATTGAATGCCCCATCGACGTGGATGTCTGGTCACAGTAAGTTTTTCGCGGTGTATGAAATACCGTTCTGGCGTGACGCGGGTCTCTGCGGCTCTGCCATGAGCCAATGTGGCCCGCTCATCGAAATTCATGATGCCTCGCCACAGAACGAGCGCGGGTTTTCATTGATGGGCTTCGTCGGCCTCGATGGTCCAACACGCGCAACGCTAGGCGCACACGCTATTCAGCAGCAAGCGTTGCAACAGCTGACTGAATTGTTTGGGCCCTATGCTGCCAATCCGATTCAGACCTATTTCCAAGACTGGACTCAGGAACCGCTAACGGCTAGCTTTCGAGATCATCAACCGCAGACGCGCTTGCCGGATTACGGCTTAGACATCGAATGGGATGATGCGTGGCAAGACAAAATCGCCCTGATTTCATCCGAAACCTCCTTTGACAACGGCGGCTTGATTGAAGGTGCATTGGAAGCAGGGCTGGCCTTTGCAACGCAATTTAGAGACCCGTCTTTCAAAATCATCGACGAACCAACCGTCCCCCACAAAGCCAGCATGGATTGGGGATGGCTAAAAGCGCCAGAATAATAAGTCACCCCATGTAGGGACGCTGCACGCTGTGACGTCTCAGCGACCATCACAAATTCAATCAACCATTCCAATTGACGTTGTACATATCCTTGTGCCTTGCACATCTTCAACAACAATTGGTGTAATCACACGAAATAATCTGTCAATCGCAATGCATTAACACCGCCAATTGCCATGGCTTATTGCTGATTTCGTGCCACCGAGACCCGTTCGGCTTCGCTCAGGGCAGGCAGCCACACCGTGGAGCGTCTCTACGGATGGTCAATTCAATGCAAAGATCCTGTCCAGATTAGAACCGATTTCTAATTTAGGCACTCAACCCAATTTGTGATATTATTTGGCGGCAGATTGCA